>NZ_JBFROV010000010.1:0-44323 GCF_041471725.1 Vibrio sp. 10N.261.51.F12
TAACTGATCGGCATTACCGCATAAGCGGGTCTTTTTAGTGATGCCGTTTGGGCACCCAAACATTAGAGGCCAGTTAAGCGTAACTATGCTTATGGATCTGCAGTTCAGTACGCATACCTTTCAGTAAGCTCACACACATTATCAACAAAATAATGGTAAAAGGTAATGCAGTAGAGATAGCCCCCGCTTGAAGTGCTTGAATAGCTTCTGTACCACCAACGTATAATAAAACGGCTGCAATCGCACCTTCTATCGTGGCCCAGAATACACGTTGAGGTACTGGCGCATCAATCTTACCGCCAGCAGTTATGCTGTCGATAACGAGAGAGGCTGAGTCTGAAGATGTGACAAAGAACACCATAATCAGAACGATAGAGATAACGGATAAGAGCGTGCTCATTGGTAAGGCTTCATACGCATAAAATAGTGAAAGCGTAAGGTCAGTTAGACCATTTTGACCAAGTTCACCGACTTGATTGATGACTTGATCGATTGCCATACCACCAAACGCTGCCATCCAGAACAATGTAATCGTTGTAGGAATAACAATAACAGCGGTTAAGAACTCACGTACCGTACGTCCTTTAGAAACACGAGCAATAAACATACCGACACATGGGGACCACGAAATCCACCATGCCCAATAGAATACCGTCCAACCGTGCATCCATGCTTCGTCTTCACGACCATATGGGTTACTTAATGGAATGATATTCTCAACATAGCCGACAATGGTGGTACCTAACGAACCAAAGAAGGTTGCGATAGAAACCACAATAACAACAACCAATAATACAAATGCGATTAGGATATTAGTATTACTGAGAAGTTTTACACCACCATCTATACCACGAACGACTGAAAAGACCGCAAGTGCCGTAACAAAGGCGATCACGCCCAATTGCAAGGTCGTACCAGCTTGAAAGCCAAAGACATGACCGATGCCGCTAGCGGCTTGTTGAGCACCAAGGCCCAATGAAGTGGCTAAACCAAATAGCGTTGCAAGAACGGCCAAAATATCAATGATATGCCCAAACCAGCCCCACGTTTTGTCACCCAGTAACGGGTAAAACACGGAACGCATAGAGAGCGGAAGCCCTTTGTTAAAGGCAAAGAATGCCATTGAAAGTGCGACAACAGCGTACATTGACCACGGGTGAATGCCCCAGTGGAACATCGTTGCACCTAAGGCTACTTTTCGTGCTTCTTCGGTATAGGCTTCAACACCAAGTGGCGTTTCATACCAGCCTGTAAAGTAAGCAACAGGTTCTGCTACCCCCCAAAACATAAGGCCGATACCCATGCCGCCAGCAAAAAGCATGGCAATCCAGGATAAGGTTGAGTGATCAGGTTTTGCGCTTGCGCCACCAATTCTAATTTTACCGTATGGAGATAGAACAAGGCCAAGGCAGAAAATAACAAAGATATTACCTGCCCACATGAATAAGCTATCGAAAGCGCCAATGATTTGCCATTTAGCGCCATCTAATGCCGCTTTAGCTGTGGCTGGGTCTACTACGAGAAGGGCGATAAGAAACAGTAAAATGAGACCTGCACTTGTGCCGAATACAGGGTTATGAACGTCAAACCCCCACTTTTGGACATTGTCTTGTCCTACCGTATAGTCAGTGTTATCTATACTATACTTGTCCTTATTATTATTCATCATTCCTCTGATACTACTTAGAGCTCTAACTAAAATTCGGGCGAATACTAACAAAATCAACGATAGATTAAAAGAGATTCATCGTCTGGCTCACGTTTTAACATGTATCAAGAGCGTTTATTGCATAGAGCTCTAACTGTTTTAGGTCTAAGGAAATTACCGATGTTCCGAGTGACTTTTTAACGGGTGGGGAGCACGCTAAACTTAAGCAGCACCTTGGTTGAGGGTAAATTAAGGAGAATAAAAAATTGCATGAATTTAAGCCATGAAAATAGCCCATTCGTGATCAATATATTTTTATCGAAGCGATAAGGATGCAACATCGCGATGAATGTGTTAAAACGCAGGGAATAACCCGTTACTCGTTAATTTTGGAACAAAGATTTGGAAAAACACGAAGAAGTGCTCGTGGCAATTCGCCAAGTAATAAGAGCAATAGACTTACATTCAAAAAAATTGAAAAAAGAGTGTGGATTAACCGGTCCGCAGCTGGTACTGATGAAGGCGATCAGAGAGAAAGGGAATGTAACTATTCGTGAGTTGTCGAATCACACCAATATTAGCCAAGCGACGGCGACGACGATCATCGATCGCTTAGAGCTTAATGATTACGTGAGGCGTGAACGCAGCCATCAAGACAAACGAAAAGTTCACGCCGTACTGACGGAGAAAGGTACAGAGGTATTGGATAGCGCTCCTTTACCACTACAAGATAGTTTTGTACAAAAATTTCAAAGTCTTGAAGCTTGGGAGCAAACTCTTTTGTTGTCTTCTATTCAGCGCATCTCATCGATGATGAATGCCGAAGGTATTGATGCCGCGCCCGTGCTGCAAATAGACAGTATCGTTAAAAACTAACGTAAGTCGTATTCGTTTTACTTGCTAGTTAAGCCATCAATTTTCAGAGCCCACATTGTTTATTAACGACGTGGGCTTTTTTGAGCGCTTAAAACAGTCATTAGATTAAAGGCAATAGCGTTGGAAATATATCAGCGCGAGGTAAATCACATGGTTTACCGAATACGATCCAAAGATGAGTTCTAATGAAAAACAGCATAGGATAATTCAACATTTTCTTGCTAGAATATAACTTTAGTAACCACACCATGTTGAGATATTACCCATGCAGGCTCGCCCTCATATCGGGATAATACTTGATACACGATATATTTTGATGGATTAGAGTTCGTCATAGTGAGGAACGATGACAAAAGGCATTGATAAGTACAGTATTGACAGTACTGACTATACAATTGGACAAGATAATGTCCAAAAATGGGGATTTGATGTACACAATCCTGTCTTTGGGTGGAGTGCAGGCTTTATTGCATTACTGCTCATTTTAGCGGTGGTTGTGGATGCGGAGACCGCTAAAGCAGCACTAGATGGAATAAAATGGAGCATTATTAACAAATTTGATTGGCTGTTCATGTGGGCAGGCAACATTTTCGTGATTTTTTGCTTAGTTTTGATTGTTTCTCCATTTGGTAAAATACGATTAGGCGGCAAAGACGCGACGGCGGATTATTCTTTCATGTCTTGGCTAGCAATGTTGTTTGCTGCCGGCATGGGTATTGGTCTCATGTTCTGGAGTGTTGCAGAGCCTGTCGCTTATTTTACGGGATGGTATGAAACACCGCTTGGGGTGACCGCGAATACTGAACAAGCTCGAGAGCTTGCGCTCGGAGCGACCATGTTCCACTGGGGTCTACACCCTTGGGCCATTTACGGTGTTGTAGCGTTGTCGTTGGCATTCTTTACTTATAATAAAGGCCTGCCACTTTCGATGCGTTCGGTCTTTTATCCAATACTGGGCGATCGTGCTTGGGGCTGGGCGGGGCATATCATTGATATTTTGGCCGTTTTGGCAACGCTATTTGGTTTAGCGACGTCTTTAGGTCTAGGTGCACAGCAAGCCGCGAGCGGCATTCACCATGTATTTGGTGTCGAGTCAGGCATGACTCTGCAGGTTATCGTTATTGCCGTTGTGACGCTGCTAGCGGTGGTATCGGTACTGCGTGGTATTGATGGTGGCGTTAAGGTCATCAGTAACATCAACATGATCATCGCTTTCTTATTGCTGGCTCTAGTCGCTCTAATAGGATATGCCGTTACATTTGCGTCAATCCCTGACACATTATTTGCCTACTTGAAAAACATCGTACCGCTGAGTAACCCGCATGGTCGTGACGATGAAGCGTGGATGCACGGTTGGACAGTATTCTACTGGGCTTGGTGGATTTCATGGTCCCCATTTGTCGGGATGTTTATTGCTCGTGTCTCTAAAGGGCGCACCGTTAGACAATTCATCACCGCCGTTCTAATTGTACCTACATCCGTGACTATTGTGTGGATGTCAGTGTTTGGTGGCCTTGCGATTGATCAAGTTGTCAATGAGGTAGGTACGTTAGGTGCTAATGGATTACGCGAAGTACCACTCGCGATGTTCGAGATGTTTGATGCGTTGCCAATGGGTACATTCCTGTCTGTGATTGCGGTGATACTCGTATTGGTGTTCTTTATCACATCATCAGATTCAGGCTCGTTAGTAATCGATAGCATTACTGCTGGTGGTAAAGTGGATGCACCAGTAATTCAACGCGTTTTCTGGGCATTTATGGAAGGTGCAATCGCGGTGGCTTTACTTTGGATTGGTGGCAGTCAGGCTATCGAAGCGCTGCAAGCAGGCGCGATTTCATCGGCGCTGCCGTTTACCTTCATCTTGTTAGCGATGTGCGTTAGCTTGTTGATGGGTATGAGAACAGAACGCACATAACGAACGGTTAATGTGGGTGTGAATTAAAAAGAGTGGCAGATGCCGCTCTTTTTTTTTTGAATCAAGTGTTCGATAGGCCGTCGAATACAATAATAACTCGATAGGTATGCTCAATATATTTTCGGGTTATACATAATAAACTCGGTTGTAATATACCGGCATTAATCATCATTGTTCTGAGACTAATATGTCATTTTCGCCAGTATGTCATTCATTCCTATCGACCCAACGCAGTACGATGAATGATGAAACTTTAAGGAGGCTACTTTTCGTAAATCCGACATGGTTACTTTAGGAAACTTGAATAACGTCAATAAATTAACAGACAAAATATTGACGGTCGATTTTACAACGAAAGTTGGATATTATCTGCCCGCGACACCTTAAGGACTAACATGATTAGTTGAATATTAAGTTACAAAAAGAATAATAACCTATGAAATTATCACTAAAGCAAAAGCTTATTACGGCAATGTTGTCTGCCGTGCTATTAATGGCGGTAGTATTAACAATGCTATCGGCAAAGCAACTTTCTAACCAAACCCACAATGCCATTTCAAGTCGAGCGAATACAGTATCGTTAGCGGCGGTTGAAGGCATAGGGAACTGGATTGATATTAGAAAAAACATTGCATCAGCATTTAATTCCTTTTCAGCAACAGAAGACAAAGTCCCATACCTACAACAGGCTCGAATTTCCGGTGGCTTCGATGACATCTTCTTAGGGACGCCAAACGGTGAGATGTATCGCTCACATCCAGAGCGCAACAGAGCGGATTATGATCCGAGAACTCGCCCTTGGTACCAAGACGCTCAAGCCGCGAACAAGCAGATCATCACCGAAGCGTATCAAGATGCCATTACTAACGCGTTGCTTGTGACCATTGCAGAGCCAATAAAAAGCAATGGTCAATTAGTCGGTATTGTCGGTGCGGATGTGCTGATTGATCAGTTAGTCGACGATGTCATCAGCCTTAATGTTGGTCATAACGCAAGTGCTATGCTGATTGATTTGTCTAACGGCACTTTTCTCGCTCATGAAAATACCGCTCTATTATTAAAATCCACCACTGAACTCAACCCTACACTAACGGCTAGAACCATTAGCGATTTAGCGTCCAGTGGTGAGGTTGCAGACGTAGAAGTCCAAGGCCTGGATAAGATGTTGTATTTCACTAAGGTGCCTGACACAAACTGGGTGCTGGCCGTTGAACTTGATAAAAATACCGAGCTAGCCGATCTCAACAGTGCCTTAACCCAATTGATTATGACCTCTGTACTTATCGTTATCTTTGTCGCGGCGATCGCTTCTTGGATGGTGAGTCTACTGGTGACCGAATTAGGCCGAGTATCAAAAGCGTTGGCTGAAATTGCGTCTGGCGAAGGTGATTTAACTCGTCGTTTGGAGCCCAAAAGTAACGATGAAGTTGGACAGCTTGCTCGAAACTTTAATACCTTTGTGAGTTACATGCATGAAACGATTACACAACTGACACGTGTATCAGAGTCATTATCCGACCAAGCCAAGGATACGGCATCACACGCGCGCGTTAGAAGTCAGAGAATTCAAACTCAGCAAGATGAAATCAATATGGTGGCTACGGCAATCAATGAAATGGCTGCCGCGACGCAAGAAATCGCCAACAATGCTGAGATGACCGCGAATAATTCATCGGAGGCTGTTGAAGCGAGTAATCATGGGGCTGAGCAGGTTTCTGCCACTCAAGGTTCGATTCAAAACCTGGCCTCTGAGGTCGAGGTTGCCACGGGTGTTATCCGTGAGTTAGAAGTGCACGGCAGTAGTATCAATACCATACTATCTACCATTCAAGGCATTGCAGAGCAAACCAATTTATTGGCGTTAAATGCAGCAATTGAAGCGGCGAGAGCAGGGGAGCAAGGAAGAGGGTTCGCGGTGGTGGCCGATGAGGTTCGAGTCTTGAGCCAACGTACACACGCGTCTACACAAGAAATTCAACATATGATCGAGACGCTTCAAGCCACAACAGCTAAAGCCGTTGGTATTATGGGTGACAGTCGAGGCCTCGCCGAGACGAGTGTCGATGATGCGAATAGTGCTGCCGCAAGTTTGACGCAGATCTTATCGGCGGTGAGCCAAATTAGTGACATGGCAACACAAATAGCCACTGCAGCAGAAGAGCAAGCGTCGGTGACATCGGAAGTGACACGTAATACGCAAGGGATTCGCGATGTTTCAGATGAGCTTGCAGAAGAAGCACACGAGGCGGCACAGCAAGCTGTAGAGCTCTCCGAGCTGTCTCAGAAGCTACAAAGCGAAATAGGTCGCTTTAAAGTGTAATGTTCTTAAGTGCTGCATTTTTAAGTGCAGCACCATTACGTAGTGTGTTTTAGAGAGAGTGCTTAATAGCGATAGTGATATTCAACTGATTTATCGCTATTAAGCGGTTTAGATATTACAGCCAAACATCGTTGAGTACCGTACTGTCATCATAATGATAGGCGATTTGAGCTTGTAACAACTCTGCTGTCGCGACGGCGTCGGTAAGGGCATGATGCGGCGGGTAATCTGGGAGTCCATAACGACGGCGAGTCTGCCCCAGTCGCACTGAATCAGCTTGTTTTCCTTTAAGCATATTGATGACGCCACCGGTCATTTTAGTCTGGTAACTTGATTCAATTTGCATGGTATCGACAACAGGAAACTCTATCCCCTCACCAATCATCCCCTTTAAGGCACTATCAAGAAAGCCACGTTCTATCGGATTATAATGAACGACAATAATTTTTCCGGCCAAAGCCTCCAATACATCCCCTAAAATATCTTTAAGTTTTGGTGCATCTAAGATGTCGTTGTGGGTGATACCATGAATCACAACAGACTCTTCCTCTAGCGTCGCTTTAGGCCTGACGGTCCAATGCTGTGCTTGGTTTAGTCGAATCCTGGATGTACTAAATGGCACAAGCCCTATCGATAAAATACCATCTTTATCTGGGTCTAAGCCCGTTGTCTCAAAGTCCAAAGCGACAAAAGACACATCTTTCAATAATGTATTGCCGCTGGGAAGGCCTTCGCCATAAAAGCTTTTTAGGCGGGAGTCCTCCATACGTTCTGCCAATGTTTTAAACTTGGCTTGCCACTGTATGTTGGGGCCGCTGAATAGTTTTTTTATCATAATCCATACCTAACCATAGGCGGTCCCTACTTGAAATTGTTGTTGGCTTGATAACGAAATTTTAGGAAATTTTGACCATTACTCAAGACTTGGAAAGCATCTTTGAGATTGCGGCGTTCAAAATCCGATAAATTTTCTGGCTCGATGTTATTGTCTGGAGCTATGCCCATTTGTACATCCATCGCTTGATGGCTAATACGTACCATGGAGATAAATTCCATCGCGTCTTTTAGGTCGCGAGCTCTTCCCTTGGGTAGTATGCCAGCATCATGTATATCATCTAATCGCTCAAAGGAATTGGTCGAGCGAGAACCTACCGCTAAAGCATGGACGCGGATCAGGTCGGCTAATGGCGCGGTTCCTCTACGTTTTAGGTTAATAGAGTTGTTGTGCTGACCATCTTTTTCCATTACAAAGTCTTTGAAAAAGCCCAGTGGAGGTTTGCGGTTTAATGCATTTCGAGCGAGGCAGGCGAGGAAGCGGTTATTTCGACGTGCGCGTCGTACAATAAAGCTGTTCAGTTGTTCTGCCCATTTTAACTTGCCGTAGACCCCATCTAAGTCAAAAAATATCGAGGCGTTGAGCAAGGCTTTTGGATTGGGATCATCTATCCAATCAGAAAAGCAGGCTTCCCATTCTTTTCGGGTCATACGCCATTCAGGGTTGGTCGCCATAATGTCACCCGTGCAATAGGTATAACCGCAATCGGCGAGCGCATCGCAAATAAATGTCGTGAATGCTTTGAAGTATTCCCCATGCTTTTCTTCGCTGTAGCTGTCATCGAGAATGATGGCGTTGTCTTGGTCAGTGACCATGAGTTGCTCATCGCGTCCCATAGAACCAAGTGCAAGAAAGCAGTAAGGAATCGGCGCATGTCCCAGCTTTTCTTCGGCCAGCTCAATAATTCGTTGTTTGAAACTACGCCCAATTACGGACATGGCAGTACCGACCATATGTGCATTGGCATCTTCGTTAACCAAGCGCACGAAACTGTCGCGAACCTGATCCGACAACTGAGCCAACTCCTCAACAGTTTGTTGCTGAAAAATACTGCTGACCAAAAGCAATGAGTTTTGCGATTCATAACGAACGATATCGGTGGTTTCAATGACGCCAAGCGGGATCTTATTTTTGACGACCGGAAGGTGATGAACGTTGTAACGCAACATAATGAGCATTGCTTCATAGACGTACGCGTTGTGGTCGAGTGAAATAAGGTCGGTTGACATCACGCTGGCCACTTCATCCTGTGGGCTTAGGTTTTTTGCTAGTACGCGAGTGCATAAATCACGATCGGTGATAATTCCTACGATGGGTGATGAATCATCTTCATCATTATCAGTAATATCTGGATTGAGAATAAGCAGCGACGAGACTTGTTCGTCAGCCATCTGCTTCGCGGCTTCTTGAATCGTTCTGTGACGATCGATGGTCGCGGCTTCGCCAGTGAGCAGTGTGCGAACTTTTGAAGTGGTCAAATCATTGGTGTTGCTGTTATTGGAGACGGTTTGTCTAAGCCTAACTCTATCCTCGACTTCAACAAAGTCCGCAAACGAATCAAAGTTGTCGTAAAGCTCTTGGAACACTTCTGCCGATAAACAGTACACAAGGGTATCTTCAACCGCTTTTGCTGGGAAACGTACTTTATTGTTGGTCAACAGCCCCATTTGCCCAAAAAGATCGCCTTCATCGAGCCTATTGTACAGCTCGCCCTTACGTCGATAGACCTCAACGACACCACTGCGAACCATATACAAATCGTTGATTTCGTCGCCAAAATGAACGATAGGTGTATCTTGTCGGTAGTAGGCGATCTCAATGTGTTGCGAAACATGCAACACGGTTTCTTCTGGCAGTTCATCGAAGGGAGGGTAGCTGGTGAGGAAGTGTTGGATCTCTATGAGTTCTGCGTCCATGTGAGGCCTTAATGACTATTTGGTGATCTCGTGATCTAATCATTTAATAGTACACGCAGAAATGAAAAAGGTCAGCCGAAGCTGACCTTTATTTTATCGAAACGTTCTAGATAACATCTTGATTACTTAGAAACTGATGACTCGCATCAAGCACGAAAACCTCTTTTGGTTTTCGTCACTTACGTTCCCCAAAGTACTTAAAGAACGGCAGCAATGCCTTTGCACAACGGTGTCATATTGGATTTTGTCATGCCAGCAACGCTGATTCGGCCAGAGCCTACAATGTAGATCGCAAACTCGTCTTTTAGTTGATTCACTTGCTCTTTAGACAGACCTGAGAAAGAAAACATACCGTTTTGTCTTTCAATGAAGCTGAAGTCTGCATTGACGCCTTCAGCTTTCAGGGTTTCCACAAAAAGGCCACGCATTTCTTGAATACGGTCACGCATTTCGGCCACTTCATTTTCCCACTCTGCGCGAAGGGCTGCGTCGTTTAGAATATAAGTCACAACCGCCGCACCATGTGCTGGTGGGTTGGAGTAGATAGAGCGAATGATGCCTTTTACTTGAGAAAAAGCGGTCTCTGCGATGTCGCTCGACGCGGCAACTAAAGTAAAGGCGCCGACACGTTCGTTATAAAGGCCGAAGTTTTTCGAGAACGAGCTCGCAACCAATATCTCTTTGTTGTGTTTTGCAAAAATGCGCAGACCCTGAGCATCTTCTTCCACGCCCTTAGCGAAGCCTTGGTAGGCAAAATCAAATAATGGGATAAGACCTTTATCAGCCACTAATTTTGCTAGTTGTTCCCATTCAGGCAATGTTGGGTCAATACCGGTTGGGTTGTGACAACAGCCGTGCAGAAGAACAATATCACCTGCGCTTGCTTGCTCTAAATCCGCAACCATCCCAGCAAAGTCTTTGTCTTTGGTCTCTGAGTTGTAGTAGCTATATTGAGCCGTTTCGATACCAGCTGCAGCAAAGACACCATTATGGTTAGCCCATGTTGGGTTACTGATCCAAATTTTTGCGCCCGTCAGTTGACGTTTAATGAATTCACCAGCGACGCGTAAGGCACCCGTACCACCTGGCGCTTGCGCAGTTTTTGCGAGCTTTTGGGTGACGATTTGAGACTCTTCACCAAACAGGAGTTTTTGTACAGCAAGACCATACTCAGCCGTGCCTTCAATCGTGAGATAAGATTTGGTTTTTTCGTTTTCTAGAAGTGCGGCTTCCGCTTTCTTTACGGTAGCAAGAACAGGGGTCTGACCTTGCTCATTTTTATAAATACCCACACCAAGGTTAATCTTCTCAGCTCGAGTATCTTTTTTAAACTCTTCAGTGAGGCCTAGTATAGGGTCAGCGGGCGCGGCAACAACTTTTTCAAACATAATCTTCATCCATGTTAATTGAAGGGGCAAATGTGAACATATTTTGTAACGATAACAGCCTATTTATACCTTTGTAGGCTATACGTGACAACCAGATTAAAGAAGAAAAACAAAAATTAGTTTGATTTGAAGCAGAAAAGGTCATTAATTCATTATTTTTACAGTTTTACTTTGTTATCAGTGTGGTGGGGACTTCGATAACGAGAGCGATCCTGAACGGGTATATTCCATTCAGGATTCATTAACCTGTTATTTCGTTGCGTTTATTTCTTTAGGTCTATTTCAGATTCTATTGCTTGGGTTTCGATATCTGGATGTTGGTCAAGTTGATCTTTGAACCATTCGTTCAAATGTCTCACCACGGCGGAAATTGCGTGTTCCTTGGAGGGAGGGACTGCATCAGTTATATTCAATGTTTCTTTAGGATGCAGGCCAGTTTCGTCTTCCGCGACGTGGAGCCAGTCGGGGTGCCAATAATACGGTTGACCATTCGAGGCTTCCCATTTGTGAACGCCATTTGACTCTCCACGATAGTGAATATCTGATTCGGTAAATTTGCTCATTATCATTGCCTTCTCGTCGTTCGGAACCTTAACGTTAAATGTAGTTTGGTCGCGTGAAAAAACCAACATTAACTATGATTTGAAAGCGAAACCTAAAGATGCAATTTTGTTCACTTGAAAACGATGATGCCGACATTAAAAAAGGTCACCCAGAAGGTGACCTTTAATATTCATTGAAGCGTATTAATAGAGCTTATTAACTAAGCCACAATCAATGCTTCTTAGAAGTTAGCTGAGCGTGGTGTACGTGGGAATGGAATCACGTCACGAACGTTGCCCATGCCTGTTACGTAAGAGACTAAGCGCTCAAAACCAAGACCGAAACCAGCGTGTGGCACTGTGCCGTATTTACGTAGGTCGCGGTACCAGCTCATGTGCTCAGGGTCGATACCCATAGCAATCATACGCGCATCAAGTACGTCTAGACGCTCTTCACGTTGTGCACCACCGATGATTTCACCGATGCCCGGTGCGAGTACGTCCATCGCAGCAACCGTCTTGCCATCGTCGTTTAAGCGCATGTAGAAAGCTTTGATGTCTTTCGGGTAGTTCTTAACGATAACCGGTGCTTTGAAGTGCTCTTCAGCTAGATAACGCTCATGCTCAGAAGACATGTCAATGCCCCACTCAACGTCAAATTCAAATTTCTTACCAGAATCTAGTAGGATTTGGATGGCGTCAGTGTAGTCAACTTGTGCGAAATCAGCGTCAACAAATTGCTCTAGGCGAGTGATAGCTTGCTTGTCGATGCGAGAAGCAAAGAACTCAAGATCGTCGCGGCGCTCTTCAAGAACAGCGGCGAAGACATACTTAAGCATGTCTTCAGCGAGTTTTGCTGCATCATCAAGATCTGCAAACGCAATCTCTGGTTCAACCATCCAGAACTCGGCTAGGTGGCGACTTGTATTCGAGTTTTCAGCACGGAACGTAGGGCCGAACGTGTAAACTTTGCTTAGTGCACAAGCGTAAGCTTCCGCATTAAGTTGGCCAGATACCGTTAGGAACGTTTCTTTACCGAAGAAATCTTCGTTGAAATCAACCTTGCCTTCGTCGGTGCGAGGTAGGTTTTCCATATCTAGCGTAGATACGCGGAACATTTCGCCTGCGCCTTCTGCATCAGATGCAGTGATAAGCGGAGCTGAAGTCCAGAAGAAACCTTGCTCGTGGTAGAAGCGGTGAATCGCTTGGGATAGACAGTTACGAACACGGGCTACTGCGCCGATCACGTTGGTACGTGGACGAAGGTGAGCCACTTCACGAAGGTATTCGATAGAGTGACGTGTCTTAGCCATTGGGTAAGTATCCGCGTCTTCAACCCAACCAACGACTTTGACGTCGGTTGCCGCAAGCTCAAAATCTTGACCTTTTGCAGGAGACTCTACAATCTTACCTGTTACTTCAACAGAGCAGCCAGTGGTTAGCTTAAGTACTTCGTCGTCATAATTATTAAGATTATTAGGGACCACGGCCTGAATCGGGTCGAAACAAGAGCCGTCGTAAATGGCAAGGAAAGAGATTCCAGCTTTGGAATCACGACGTGAACGGATCCAGCCGCGAACAGTGACTTCACTGTCTACCGCTAGCTTGCCGCCAAGTACGTCTGTTACAGGCGCGTAAGTCATGTTATTAATCTTCTCCATGGAGGTAAAAACGCAACCCAATGGCGACTGTTTAAAATACAAGCACGACATTGAGTTGATTATAAATTTCTCGTAAGAGGGATATATTACCTGTCAATTTTCATGGTTCAACCTTTATTGTGGTTATTCAGCTTTTATTGTTGCCCTTCAGGCGCGTGTTGAGGCCATTGCGTCCCGTTTTGCTGTTATTTAACGCGTTTTTTACTACGCGACACCATTTTCATTGAACTCAAGATACGGTTTACCTTTGCCGCTATTGAGATTCAGTGCCGTGATTGCTCAACACAAACTGATTGAGTAAGGTTTCTAGCTGATGCGAAAGCTGTTGCAAATCAATACTAATTTGATGTGTCTGCGTCGCTGAGCTTGATGCTTCGTTGGCGTGCTCAGTGATCACTGCGGTTTTTTGTCCAACACTTAAACTGGTTTGTCGATTGGTTAGTATCTGGGTTTGCACGTTATTGGCAATCTCAGTTGTCGACTCAATATGTGAGACCATCTGCTGCATTTTTTGAGCAAGGGTTTGGACATCATTGGCACGTTGGTGAGCGGTGATCGATACATCATGAACGGACTGAACCGAGACGCTACTGCCATGCTGGAACTTGACAATAATCGCTTCGATGTCACTGGTTGCTTCTGTTGTTCTACTCGCCAGTGAGCGTACTTCATCGGCCACAACCGCAAAGCCTCGTCCTTGTTCACCTGCTCGTGCTGCTTCGATGGCGGCGTTAAGTGCGAGTAGGTTAGTCTGATCTGCAATCCCTTTGATGGTGGAAAGAATGGCAGATACTTGTACCGTTTGTTCATTGAGTTTAGAAATATGTGTCGATACCTGAGTAATGTCCTGAACTAATGATTCTATGTCATTACTTGCTATATGAGCTTCCGAACTGCTCTGTTTGGTGAGCTCACTAGTTTGTTGCATCAATTGCGAAGCACGTTCCGTTGCGTCGCTAACGGTAGCTTGCTGGCCTTCAAGCATTTGCATGCTGGCTTCTACCGCGGCAGTTTCAGTCAGCTGTCGTTTTGCTGTCGCCTCATTACTTTGCGCAATTCGTGTCAGTTTATCGGCATTCCCACTGACGATTTTTGCTGTTCTTTGGACTTTATTTAAGCTGTCTGAGACGGTGTCTAAAAAGGCGTTCATGTCGGTTGTTAGATCACCGATTTCGTCATTCTGCTGTGGTGATAGACGAATAGAAAGGTCTTTACTGTCACTGACTTGCTTCATGAACTTTGACGTAGTCTGAACTGGGCCGACAATAAAACGACGAGCAATGAAGATTGTGGCAAGGTAACCGAGCAGGGCAATAATGCTCATAATCGCGACAGCAATCGCTGTACGTTTGTTGATGAGGGCGTTGACGTGTTCTAGATTGTATTCGATGCGTATGGCACCGAGTACCTCGCCTTCAGGCGTCATATGACATGCAATGCAATTTGTCCCGCGATAGTCTGCACTGGCTGTCATTGGCAGAGCAACCACTAAACCATTCCCCCAATCGGCCTTAAATGGCTCGAGAACCGTTTCTCCACGTAGCGCTCGCTGGTCTATCTGGTCTAATGCAACTTGATTATCTAGCCCCTCGCCATAGATTTTCGTGACAGCGTTACCACGTAACACTCGTACATTTTCTACGTTTTCTTGAGCAAGAGCTTTGTGCCGTAGTGTTTCTTTTTGCGCCATGGTGCCGGTGATCATCATCATGTTCAAGCTGTCAAAATAGTTGCTGGCCTTGTCTTCTAGCTGCTCACTGAGTACTGAATAGATAAGTTCGCGTTGTTGGCTATATTGATAAGCGGTGGAGGCCACGACGACTAAGCTAAATACCAACATGAGGGTAAGAAGAAGCTTGTTTGTGATAGAAAGACGTATTTTTTTAATGGATAGACGCATAATGATTATTGTTTTTTTAGTTAGCGTAATGGGCTGATAATGTGAATTTTAAGTTAATTTCTTTGGTTGTTAAAAGGGTATGATATAAAAACCTCGTAATGCTCATGGTTTTACTGCATCGGACAATAAAATATGAGATTTAGTGCAGCTAATTCATTGTTTTAAATAATGTGTTGGGGGTTTCTAACCGGGACTATTACTGGCTTTTATTGTCTCAGAATGAGGTATTTAATCGTGATATGAACCCCATAAAAATATGTGATCTTTGACTTGGCATTGACAGACGCGAGGCTAGAGCGGCGTACAACTCACCTATACTAGTGTAACAATATGTAACTGCGCGAGCTGGGGGTTGATATCAAAGAAAATAATGACGATCGTTGGGTCTGGGGACGATCTAATATTCGACGTATAGCGATAATTATTAGCTTGACCGGCTTATCTCTTTATTACATTTGGGTTTTGTATTTGGCGACACAACCACAAGTTTCCCTTGGCTACCAAACCTATTACATCGATAAGAAAACTCGGTTTTGGGGTAAAGATAATGGTCAGTTATTGTTGGGGGAAAGTGGTGTGATTAATGTTGCTAAGCCGTCTCCTTACTTGAGTCGTGAAGGTTGGAATGACAAGGTCGAAGGCGACTCTCGGGTGTTACTACATCGAGGCGGGTTGTTTTTTAACATGACAACATTGCCAAGCAGTCACCATCTGCATGTTTCGATGACACTCGACAGGGCGATTACTGAACCTGTTTATGCCTCCCTGAATGGAGGTATTCGTGTCGAATTGCATCCACGAAGCACCAACACTCTCGAAGGGGCTGTGGTGTTAACCTCTCATGATATGAAAGAACCACTCCAGCACCTTGAGTTTGAAACACCGGCGAGTCTATCTGTGACACAAATAAAGCTGCTAGCCCAACCCATTACCCATGCACTAGGAAGCCGCTAATGCTATTCAATACTCAGTTATCACCACTCAACAATCGGGTAGGGTCTTGTCAGACTGTTATTACAGAGCGACCAAGTTTATTGGTAAGTAAAGAGCAATGGATAACTATCGTTCTTGCCGTGGTTGTCAGTCGATTAGCATTTTATGTAATCGGTTTATTAGGTGCACAAGCGTTTAACCCGGAAAGTACTGCGGGGTTAGATGTCTGGCACCAAGTCTGTCGTTTTGATTGTATTTGGTTTCAGCGCATTGCAGACAATGGTTACGATCTTGTGCCGACCTGGATGAAGGGAGGGAATGCCGCCAACTGGGCATTTATGCCAATGTCACCCTTTTTGGGTTGGTTGATGGCCAAGTTGACCGGAAGTACAGAACTCGCGTTGATTATCGTCTCCAATATTACATTTTTTCTCAGTGTGCCGGTTTTTCTTATGGCATTGAAGCAACTTAAGTTTTCGGTTGAAACACAGGAAGCGGCGATATGGTTGTTGTGCTTCTCTCCTTATACCGTGTACTCGATGGCTGGCTATTCAGAACCTCTTTACATTGCACTTGTCAGTGGCGTATTTCTTGCCTGCTACCGACAACAATGGGCAGTCGTTGCATTATTAGGGATGTTAGCGGCCGTTACTCGAAACCTTGGTGTCATGCTAGTGTTTCCTGTCTTGATTTTTGGTGTGCAATACTACGGAGTGCGAAGCTTTATGCTCTTGAAAGAGAAAGCCTTGCGAGTAGTGCTGTCTATTTGGTTAATCCCTTTAGGCTTTTTCAGTTACATGGCATATCTTCATTTTTGGATGGGCGATGCCTTGGCATTTGGTCATATTCAGATTGCTTGGGGAAGAACACTGACCAACCCGCTTCATTGGCTTAGTTATGGCGTAGAACAAGGGGGCCCCAAGCTGTATTTGGTGATTGTCACGCTGTTTGGTGTTGGACTCAATGTCTATTTGTTTGCGAAGAAGCGATATGCTGAAGCGGTATTTATGATGATCAATTTGTTGATCCCGCTTTCATCAGGCGTGAATGCGATGCCACGATATATTTTTGGCCTCTATCCAACATTGTTGGCCATTTTAATGCTTTTTGAACGCTACCCTCGTACAAAAGCACCGGTACTATTAGTGTGTTCTTCGGTATCTAGCCTGATTGCAATCGGTTTTTTCTCAAAGTTATTCTTCACAGTATAACTTGAGCAAATGATTCGTTTTAAGTAGGATTGCCTGTCATTTTTATTCAGAGCATTCCTATGAAAACTGAGTTGTATAAAGAGTTCATGTTTGAAGCCGCACATCATCTACCGCATGTTCCAGAGGGGCATAAATGTGGTCGCTTACATGGCCACTCTTTTCTAGTTCGCTTATACGTTGAAGGTGAAGTGGATCCACATACAGGTTGGATTATTGATTTTTCAGAGATAAAAGCTGTATTTAAGCCGATATATGATCGCTTAGACCACTACTACCTGAACGACATTGAGGGGTTAGAGAACCCAACAAGTGAAGTATTGGCTAAGTGGATCTGGGATCAATTAAAACCATCACTTCCTCTGTTGAGTAAAGTTGAGATCAAAGAGACCTGCACGGCTGGTTGTATTTACGTAGGCTAGGGTATTTCTCTTGAATAAAAAAGCCCAAAGTGAGTCACTTTGGGCTTTTTGCTATTGGATGTCCTGTCTTGAAATATGCCCCGAACTGAAATGTTTTACGCATTGGAGTCGAGTCATTTAACAGGGATAAACTAGATTAACACACCACTTTTATAGCAAGGCCACCTTGAGAGGTTTCGCGATATTTGGCGTTCATGTCTTTACCTGTTTCTAGCATGGTTTCAATAACCTTATCTAATGAAACACGAGGCGCCGACGCACGACGTAGCGCCATACGAGTCGAGTTAATCGCCTTCACTGCGGCAATACCATTACGCTCAATACAAGGCACCTGCACTTGGCCTGCAACAGGGTCACAAGTTAAGCCAAGATTATGCTCCATAGCAATTTCTGCGGCCATGCAGACTTGCTCTGGGCTTCCGCCCATAAGCTCAGCAAGACCAGCAGCGGCCATCGAACACGCCACGCCCACTTCACCTTGACAGCCTACCTCAGCGCCAGAAATAGAAGCATTTTGCTTGTATAATCCGCCTACCGCGCCAGACGCCGCGAAATAACGAATGTAATCTTTTTCTGTCACAGTTTGAATGAACTTGTCATAGTAAGCGAGGACAGCAGGGATAATGCCACAAGCGCCATTGGTTGGCGCAGTCACAACACGACCGCCCGCTGCGTTTTCTTCGTTGACGGCAAAAGCATACATGTTCACCCAGTCAACAACAGCCATTGGATCGGTGTTCGTTTTTTCTGATGTCAGTAGCTGCTGGCGAAGCGCCGCCGCACGACGTGGTACACGAAGTGGACCTGGCAAAATGCCTTCAGTGTTCATCCCGCGATCCATACACTCACGCATGGTTTTCCAAATGTTGGCAAAGTAAGTTCGAACGTCATCATCTGAGTAAGCCGCATGCTCGTTCTCCATCACTAACGTGCTAATAGACAAGCCATGTTCTTTACATTGGTTGACTAACTCTTCTGCCGTGTTGAACTCATATGGAGCCTTGATAGCGGACGTCACTTCTTTGCCGAAATTTTCTTCGTCAACAATGAAACCACCACCAATAGAATAATAGGTTTTTGAATAGGCGACGTCTTCATCAATCCAAGCATGGATTTGCATACCGTTTTCATGAAGAGATAAGTTGGAAGAGTGGAAGTTCATTCCGCTGTCGCGAGGAAACGAAACCGTATGGCAATGCATGCCAACAGGTAGACGTTCTGTTTCTTCAACTCGAGCAATAAAGCCTGGAATAGAATCGATATCGACTTTCTCAGGAGAGTTACCTGCTAACCCCATGATAATCGCGATATCAGTGTGGTGACCTTTCCCTGTCAGTGATAGTGATCCATAAACATCTACGGTGATTTTGGTGATGTCGCGTAATTTACCCATCGAACGTAAATCGTCGATAAACTCTTTACCCGCTTTCATTGGACCTACCGTGTGAGAACTTGAAGGACCAACACCAATTTTATAGATATCGAAAACACTAATCATACTGATTTACCTCTAGAAAAGCCCCCTCGAACGAGGAGGCTTAAATTATTGTTATAGGGTGTTTATTTGGCTAATTGACGGAGTCAATTAAAAAGCGCCGTAGATTACAGAAGTAATGGCTGCGATACCACATAGTGCTGTAAAGATTTGTACAGGCGTAGAGGTTTTCAATTTTGCCATTGCCGGTACTTTGCGCATTGCATAAACAGGCATTAGGAACAAAATAGCCGCAATCATCGGCGCACCCATGGTTTCAATCATACCAAGGATGCTTGGGTTGATGATTGATACGATCCAAGTAGTGATAACGATGAACAGTAGCGATACTTTTTCAATCTTCTTAATTGGCATTTTAGAGCGAGATTTACCTAAGCCAACTAGACCTTCGTGTGCACCCAAGAAGTGCCCAAAGTAGCTAGAAGTAATCGCAGCGAACGCAACTACTGGACCAAGAATAGAAATAAGTGGCGATTCATGAACGTTTGCTAAGTAAGACAGTACGCTGATGTTTTGCTCTTGAGCGGTCGCAAGTTGTTCTGGTGAAAGAGACAGAACAACAGAGAACACAAAGAACATAACAAATGTCATCAGCATCATCGCTGCGCCACCAGTAATCATGTCTGTTTTCTTCACAGCATCGTCACCGTATACACGACGTTGCTCTTTAGAGAACTGGCTGATAATAGGGCTGTGGTTGAATGAGAAAACGATAATTGGGATGGCTAACCAAATAACAGAAGGCATTGAACCCCAGTCAGGACTCACGCTTGCCATTGATGTATTCCAATCTGGAATTAGGTACAGCGATAATGCGAGTAAAATCGCAACCAGCGGGTAAACCATTATTGATGTGGCTTTTAGCATAAGCTCTTTACCGAATACCACACCACATGTCATTGCTGCAATTAAACAGCCAGACAGTAACCAACGAGGAATGGACTCCATACCCATTTGGTTGACGAGGAAGGAATCGACTGTGTTAGTGATGCCAACACCGTAGATAAGAACAATAGGATAAATGGCGAAAAAGTAAGCAAAAGTAATAAGGTTTGCGCCAGTTTTACCAAAATGTTCTTCTACCGTATCGGTAATATCGGCATCTGGATTTTTAGCTGAAAGAACAAAGCGCGCTAAACTTTTATGAGCGAACCAAGTCATTGGAGCCGCTATTAGCGCTAGGATAACTAATGGCCAGAAGCCACCCGCACCGGCTTTAATTGGTAGGAAAAGTACACCCGCACCTACCGCGGTACCGAATAAAGACAATGCCCAAGTGAAATCTTTGTAAGTCCACTTAGAAGAAGTGCGGCTAGCAGCCGTAGTTGTTGTTGAAGTAGTCATTTATGTTACTCATTTTTGGGAACAGGAAATAAGTCGGGAGGAGTTTGCAACGTTTTTACGTGCAAAAATTAGATCTAGGTCATGATTTTGCGGGGTCTATTCATAGTGCTGATGAATTCGTTAATTGGGTCACGTTTTTATTGTGCTACAGATTAGTTCCGCTAACTTTCAGATTAGTTTAACTAATGATAATTAGCGGAAACGATTGCGTTTTGTGACTAAGATGTGAGGCTATTGTTGCGTAAGTTGATGCTGGAGGCTTTGGATGATTTGTGCGGTTACGCCCCATATGAAATGGGTCTTGTATGGGATGGCCAAAACTCGGTGATTCTGCCCCTTTATATTGAAACGGTGCATTGTCATGTTTGATGTATGAGCTAAAAAATCGAGAGGAACTTCGAATAGATAATCGACTTCATTTTTATCTACCCTGGGCTGGTAGGTTGGTTTAACGAAAGCAATGATAGGCGTGACTTGGAATTGAGTAATCGTAATGAGATCGGGTAAATGCCCGATCACTTCTACTTCATCGTACCTTAACCCGATTTCTTCTTCAGCTTCTCTTAACGCAGTAAAGTGGGCGTTGGGATCGCTAGGCTCCACTTTACCGCCAGGAAAACTAATTTGTCCCGGGTGGTGTTTCAGGTGTTTAGCTCGCTTCGTAAGGATGACTTGTAGGCGTCCGTTTCTCTCAACTAAGCCAATGAGCACGCTAGCAGCACGAAGTGTCAGGTGTTGAACATGCGCTGAACGTTGCTTTGATTCGGGATGATAATCAGAAAGAGCATGCAGCTGAAAGCGTTGTAGAAATTCATATCGAGTCATCTAATGCTACGCTACCGACGCTAAGTATTCATTGATTTGATTTTTGACGACCTGCATTTCTGCGACCACCAAATTAATATCTTCTACATCTGGAGCTTCATTATTTCGAGTCATACCTTCAATTGCCTCTAGTTTATCTACGGCCTTCGTTTCCCCAAAGCTAGCGAGGATCCCTTTTAGGGAGTGTGCAGTAATGAACAACTCACTCCAGTTTTGTGTCTGATATAGGTTGAGCACCGTCTCAGCCCCATTCTCATGTTCTTCCATAAAGGCCATAAAAACGGCTGCGATGATGTCTTCGTCATTGTCCATATAACTACGCAGTACATCGAAATCAATCATTGTTTAGTCCTTTTATTATTCATCGTTGGCAAGCTTAAAGTGATCACGTTTACTTCTTACTTCATATACTTACAAAATAGTACAGCTGGTGTAAAAATGAAAATAGAAACACCTATCATCTAAACTTCTTAGATTTGAGCGGCAAGAATCTAGTACTTTACGACTAGAAATCAAAAAAAATAAGTCATTCTTTAGCTGTAAACTTTGATGCATAGAATAAACCTGTCTATTCTTATTTGTGCGACATATATAACAAAAAATCAACAATCGCTTCGTCAGGCTAGTGTTGCGACACAAAATAAGGAACATTGAATGAGCGCAAGGATAGAAACGCCCAATACGACAAGTCAAGGTTCAGACTATAACGAAAAAAATACAGACTTTTACTCAAAGTACATTAAGGATGTCGTTGGGGTTGACTTGCTGACGCCCGAACAAGAGTATCACTATGCAACACTTGCCCGAAGAGGTGAGAAAGCCGCGAGAGATGTATTGATCGAATCCAACCTTCGACTTGTTGTGAAAATCGCTAGAGGTTACACAAAGAGAGGGCTAAGCAATCACACTATTCTTGATCTTATCGAGGAGGGGAATCTTGGCTTGATGAAAGCGGTTGATAAGTTTGAGCCAGAAAAAGGCTTTCGTTTTAGTACTTATGCGGTGTGGTGGATTAGAGAAAGTATCGAATCGTCCTTAATGAATACAGGTCGTACGGTTCGGCTGCCGGTACATGTGATTAAAGAAATTAATCGCCTTTCCAAACAAACAAAGAAAATGAGTGCTGACTTAAAACGCTCTCCGTCAGTCAAAGAAATTGCGGATAAGGCAGATAAATCACAGGCTCATGTTAGCGAGTTGATTCACATGAGCGGCTTTATTGAATCAAGTTCGTCGGTCGATATTATCGACAAAGCGTATTTGTCGTTAGATAACTGTCGTTCAGAGGCTATCCCAGAGCCGTATGAGGTCTGCCATGATGAAAAGTTATTGCGTAATCTAGAGCTCGTTATTCTCTCACTACCTGACAAGTATAAAGATATTGTCATTCATCGCTTTGGCTTGTTTGGGAAAGAGGTTTTAACATTAGATGCGCTTGGTGAAAAATATGGTCTATCAAAAGAGCGGGTCAGACAGCTGCAACAAGAAGGGGTATCAAAATTGCAGAATAAGCTTAAATTTGACGGATGGATTAACTGAGCCACTTCTCTTAGTGGGCATGTTGGCTGCTATGGGTGGTGAGGCCTTGGTTAGGAAGGTGGTAATGCCTTGGTGAGCATTATTTGACATGCTTGACCTTGTTGTGAAATTTGCTAGCCCAACGATAAAGGACATACGCTGTAGCAAGCATACCGACAACAAGAGCAAGTGTGTGAGAGCATAATCACGCTAGATTAGTGCATCGCACATCGATTTTTGGATTGATTGAGAACCATAACAAGGCGCTCTTTACTTGCAGACTCGAGTTGGGTTGTTAAAATCCGCTCAAACGCAGCTTGGTATACCCGGTT
Organism: Vibrio sp. 10N.261.51.F12; assembly: GCF_041471725.1. Lineage (NCBI taxonomy): Bacteria > Pseudomonadati > Pseudomonadota > Gammaproteobacteria > Vibrionales > Vibrionaceae > Vibrio > Vibrio sp. 10N.261.51.F12. The sequence goes on from NZ_JBFROV010000010.1 coordinate 23,082, forward strand.
TTTAAGCACAACTAAAATTGTTGCTTCCAACTTATTCAAACGCAGTTTCGCTGTCTTGATCTCTTCTTCAGAAGTCGCTGTCACTACAGGCTGATATGCCGTGTCATACCAGGCGGACAACATCTCCCTCACTTCAATTTCTTCTACAGGTACGTCACCGTGATTCAGTTCCAAATCGCTTGACGGTAGTTGACTGTAGCGCGTGTCCAATTTGTTTTTTACAAATTTATACATAAAAATCATTCGCTTGAAAGAAGTGAACTAAACTTAGCACCTTGTCCTAGGATTATCTATTGATAATATTAATAATATTGTCGAATCTCACAAAAGAAACAAATTTTCGACGCTACGTACCTGGTTGCGATATTAAGGTTTGTATTCTGTCGATACGTGTTTGTCGAGTAGGTAATCAAGATACCTACGTGCAAGTGACTCTCTATGCCATTGCGAAATTATTCGTTTCATGGCACAAAAATAGGCCTTGAACCTGATTAATGTTTTTAACGTACGAGTTAACCGTTCAAAGTTTTTTTTGTTTTCAAGAAAAGAACAGTTAACGGGTATAGCGCGCTCAAGAGGCTGAAGTCCTGCTTCATACCAACAAGTAACAATATCTCTAATCTCGATTTCTTCTTCAGGAACATCATTACTGTTAAGCCGCTTAAATGCTGGCGGCACGGTAATGTAGCTCTCATCATAAATATTAAACACATAGAAGTAGCTCATAACATCATCTCGTTGTGCTGGAACGACAATAAACTAGGAAGTTATCGATAGCATTCAAGATAAATGAGTCACTAGTAATAGAAATACCATTAAAAATGAACAAATGTCACATTTGTTTAGACAGTATTCATTGTAACCAGTGTGGAGGGGATAAGTGATGCGGCGTAGTCGCGTATTATCGGCAAACTAACTTGATTTCGACACTATATTTCCTAGTTTGGTAGATAAGTTCGCTGTGGTGTTTATGCAACTCGTCAATTAAGGTCGCTATAGAGAAAAAGTCATGGTATCGAGTACAAACGATAGACAAAAGTTATTTTGGTCTGAAGGGCTACCGGACATAACCAAAGTCGTGTCAACGGGGGAATTTTGGCAAAACATCTTATCGCTTGAATTGAGCGCTGAACAGCTTCAACCGCCTTCATTGGAGACTATTAATCAACTGCTGAGTTTAATTCGCGATGTTGAATTAGGCGGTGTACCCGCGGCCTTATCTGTTCCTTTGCAAACCACGGCAAGAGAAATGCTCATCGTTAAATTTGAGGTTTATCTGATCGTTGACGAGCAAGTTAAAGGGTGCGTGACCTTGATGTCACGTACGGACGGTTACATCAGCGTGCTCACGTTAATAGAACAGTTGTTAGATGAACGAATGGGTGGGGTGATGATTACCAATCAAGACCACGAAGTCATCTTTGTTAACCATACCTTGTGCCAACAGCATAACGTTTCAGCGATAACAGCGTTAGGTCAAAACATCACAAACATCAGTTTATTCCACCAAAATAATGCCCATCTCGAGGTATTCAAACAAACGATTCGCAGTTGTTGTAAATGGCAAGGCGCTATGGCAACACGTTCAAAAGAAAGTAAAACCATGATCGAGATAGTGAATGTTAGAAAAATCCAATTGGCGCATTCTCAGCATGTTTATATTTATTCGTTTACTGCCGATACTGATGCTCAGCCAACGCCACTCTTCTCTAGTTGTGACTTAGCGATCACAGAGCAAGTACTTGATGAAACCTCTTTCCGAATTAAAGCTCAAGCACTGTCTCGCCGCGGCGGTAAGTTCATTATTCTTTCATTTCAACCTAACTTTTATTCTGAGCTTGAAGAAACATCGAGAAATAAAGTCTTGCTTGCACTGAGCCATTTCCATGATAAAGAAAGCTTTGGGTATCTCGGAAATAACACGTTTGTTGTGATTATTCGAATTAGAAATACGGATGGAAAAGATTTATCAACGATTAATTTGAGCATTAGGCAGTTTTTTTCAGGGTTGAAAGCCTACCTTGATGGTCATCTTGTCAATGATATTTCAGAGGGAAAAGTAGGCGTAGCACTATATGGCCTCAATAATAACAGCGTAGATGAGGTGATATCTCAGTCAGTACAAGCCATGTTCGTCCATGAAGTGGGAAAAAGTAATATAAATTATTACGATGAAGCGCTCGTAAAAGCGAACATCAGAAGGAAGTGTTTGGAGCGTTTACTAATCGAAGCGATTAAAAGTAAAGAGATTGATGTTAATTTTCAGCCTATTGTCGATACTCAAAGCGGGGAAGTCACAAAGCTAGAAGCGCTATGTCGGTTCCGATTTGAAGACGTAAAGTATTCTGTCCAAGAGGTGATTTATATAGCCGAAGAGCTCAGAGTAATCTCGGAATTAGATTTGATTGTTGCCAAGCGTGCGATTGAAGAATTTTTGATCATTCAACACTCAAGCTTACAACCCTTGTCGTTATCGTTGAACTGTTCCTTGGTGGAATCAGGGGAGTATTCTGCACACCTATGTGATTTATTTGAATTCATCGACCACTCTTCGATTGACAATAAATTGGTGACGATAGAGATTACTGAGACCGCATATTTTATCAATAACACCCAAAATGCAAACCTAATTAAAACAATCCGATCGGCAGGGGTAAAGGTTGCTGTTGACGATTTTGGCACTGGAAACGCTTCATTTTCTTATTTTAGTGATTTCGACTTTGATGAGTTGAAAATTGACAAAAAATTTATTTCTAATATTGATGAAGTTAAACAAAAATATTTTGCAGTCAATATGTTGCGGCAGTTGTCTCATGACTTGAACATTAAAGTTGTCGCGGAGGGGGTAGAGAAAGAATCGGAACTTGCTGTTTTGAAGGCGATAGGCGTTGACTACATTCAAGGTTACCTTTTTTATCAGCCGATGACGCCAGCCCAAGTAGGGGTGTTAATGGCGCAATCCACCGCGGGAAGTTCAGTATAGTATGATGACCTTAGAACAGGTAACGTCAAACTCATCGACTTGTATTGGACGACGCAATATCGTGCAATTACCTGGCGGTACGATCGTGTTTAACCAAGATTATTTGTGCGCAGAGGTGAGTGAGTTAAAAGGATTACTACCGCAGCTTGTTATTTTTGATGGTGTCGGTGGAATATTCAAAGACTTTGGTAATGGAATGTATGGTTTTCTACCTATTGCCGGTTTCAAAGGCGGGTTAAAACTACGATGTGTTGTAGAAAACGTCGTTATTCGCGTGAAGTGTGATCTTAAATTGTGGGGCGATGAGGCTATTCCTCTCGAGTTTGGGCATATAAGTGCTCGAGAACCAAAGGTATCTTACTCATTGCTCAGTGATGGCACGCTGTTCATATCTAAAAATCAAATCGCTGACGCACTAGCGATTAATCCTGCCGTTGATGACCACCTGCGTGTTTTGACCATAGTAAGTACGTCTAGCTGCAGTTATGTCAAACAATGCCAAGATTATGCGCTTCTTGTCCCGAGATTTCCTGGCATCGTCCAATCTCAAGCTGGAACAAAAACAGGTCTACATATTACGTTAACGAACGTGAGCGACAGCACCAGTGTCCAATATACGATCTTTGTTGATCCTGTGTTGTTTGCATCGATTGTAACGCGACCTTTACTATTTTCTGCGTCGAAAGATACTTGTGTTTTAACTCAACAACAGCTTTTAATTGATGCACATAAACAGTTAACCAGCCCAATACTGTTCGTTGAACGTTTATACTCAATTGATCGACATGCGCTGTGTGAACCGTCATATAATGGCTCATTTGAGGTGGCGTTGGCTCCTTATAAAGGTACGTGCTGTAATCTTTTGCTTTATAGCATCTCTGATGCAATAGAAACTATAGCAACAGGCGTTACTATGTTGTCGCCTCAGACTGTTGGTCAGAAAAACATTGAACATGAAGTAATGAAGTGGGCCGAAATCGAATTAAATACACGAGATATTATTGATATAGCTGCCCAGCCTGATATCGCAAAACCGACACTCAAGTGCTCTAATGGCGTCTCAAAAACCAATGACCTGGAAGGCAAGGTTACGCTTACTATCCCCTCAAGTAGCAAAGGGTTAGAGACATTATTTGTGTATCTTGGCGAGGTGTGCAATGAAGCTAGTGCCTTGTCATTTGACCTTATATTCATGCCTAATGTCTCTTATCAAAGTTGTGTTGTACGTAAGTCTGATCATCATTGGCAAGTGTCTCGTCGCGAACTGCAGCAGCTTGTGAGTCAAAGGAGTCGAAAGCGGATTCAGCGTATTGATATTCACTGTCGTCATGCTTTTGTTACGTCGAACGATCTTAAATTCTGCACGTTATGGACCATTAAACCGAGTGAAATAATGAGCTTGAACTTAACCTTGAATTTCGAAGATGGGACGGTCGGCTTTTCGTCGGTTTCCATTTGACATTGAATGCTTGTTTTCATTGTCTTGTTACGATTTCATCTTTAGGACCTAAAATATTGGATTTTATGGATATATTCATCTATTACTTTCTATTAGTAAGATAAGTAATCAAGGACACGTCGACAAGGAGGCGGTTGATGAAAGGGATAATTTTCACTGAGTTTATGGAATTGGTCGAAGAGAAATTTGGCTTGGATGTGTTAGATGAAGTACTCGATATGTCTGGCGATGAAGGCGTTTATACGTCCGTAGGAAGTTATGATCACAAAGACCTAGTTAAATTGATTGTGAATTTGAGTAAGAAAACGAATATTGACCCCGCGACGTTACAACAAGTGTTTGGACAAACCGTATTTAGCGCGTTACTGAAGTCATTACCCGACAGTGCCAGTATTGGACAGAGTGATTCGACGTTTCAATTTATACGGCATGTGGAAAACTATATTCATGTTGAAGTGAAAAAATTGTATGCCGATGCTCAGCCTCCTAAGTTTCATTTTATTAGTGAAACTGAAACCGAGATGGTCTTGGATTACGAAAGTGCACGTTGTATGTCTCACGTCTGTTTAGGATTGATCGAAGGGTGTGCCAATCATTTTGGAGAGCAGTTAGAAGTCAAGATGACACCTCAAACCGATGACAACAGCGTCGTTCGCTTTAATCTAACTCTTGCCTGAGAAGTCTATGCCTAGTGAAGCCGCACTCGAAAGGAAGATCAAACGCGAAAAAGCAGCTCGTCAGGCTGCAGAGAGGTTATTGGAAGAAAAAAGCCTTGAACTCTTTTCTGCAAATCAGAAATTAGAACAAGCGCTTAAACAAGTTGAGATGCGTTCGGAAGCCAGTTTTAAGCGATTAGAACTGCAGCAAAGTGTAGAAAAAATACTGATTCATTTTGGGCGGATGTTTTTGCGTACCAACCTCGATGATGTGTTGTTGCTTGATCTTGTCAGGCAGCTTGATGATATGTCAGATAATATTAGTTGCTCTGTTAAACTTCATCCGGATCTTATCCCTTCCCTCAAACAACAAGTTTATGTTTCAGCATCAATGAATAAACAAGAGGAGGGGGATATACATATTACGGCGAGTGTTCCAATTGAAGTGGAACAACAAAGAGTGGGGTCGTTGAACCTTACAATGTTAAGAGACTCCGTTGATGTCGGCTTTGTTCACAGTCAAATGTCCTTGGTGTGTGAGTTGCTGTCGAGTTCGATATCGCGGCAATTGATCACTATTCGGCATATTGAGTCAAAAGAACGAGCGGAAGCTTCTGAGCGTTCTACTCGTGAATTTTTAGCCATGATAAACCATGAGTTACGTACCCCACTTAACGGCTTATTGGGCAGCGTAGAACTGTTAGCGGATACCACGTTAACCGATTCGCAAAAAGACTTGCATCAAAATCTGAGCCAATCAGGGTTGATGTTACGCTCAATTATCAATGACTTGCTTGATTTCAGCAAAATAAATGCTGGCATGTTGGAGCTGATTCATTCTGAGTTTAGATGGCAAAATATCAACGCTATGCTGCTGAGTATTTTTGAACATAAAGCGGCAGAAAAACAAATCCATTTTCACACCGAAGCTCAATGCCTTGAAGACAAAGTTATATGTGCCGATCAGGAGCGACTGACTCAGATTTTCGTCAATCTGTTAGGTAACGCCATTAAGTTTACTGAGCGTGGTCATGTTCGCCTAGAGGTTCAGGAAGAGGAAGGGGCTTACGTATTCTCGATCTCTGATACCGGCATTGGTATTAGTGAAAGCGCACAACTTAAATTATTTCAACCTTTTACTCAAGCTGACCGCTCTAGTTCAAGGAATTATGAAGGGACAGGTCTTGGGCTTGCCATTTGTAAACGATTGGTTGAGTTGATGAATGGTAGTATATCGCTAAGCAGTAAGATTGGCGTGGGCACTGTCTTTAAAGTGACACTGCCGCTTTGTGTCGAATTAGCCTCAAGCCATCAAGAGCGCAAAGTCATACAAGAAGAAATTGCGATCGACTTATCAACAATGAAAGTACTCGTCGTCGACGACATAAAATTAAATCAGGTAATCATTACCAAAATGCTGAGTAAGCTAGGGATCGACCCTGACATTGCTGTCAATGGTGTGGAAGCGGTAGAGCATGCACGAAAATGTGGTTATGACCTGATTTTTATGGATTGCCGTATGCCAGTGATGGATGGATTTGAAGCCACGAGGACTTTGCGTTCTGAACACTATGCAAAGCCGATTGTCGCCCTGACGGCAGGGACGACTCGAGAAGAACGCCAAACCTGTTTTGACGTAGGCATGGACGACATACTCTCGAAACCCTATACCGCAAAAGATCTAACTAAAACGCTATCTAAATGGCACTCTGACCGCTTATAAAACAGGCAGAATCTTCGCCAGTTTATCAAAGGTTTCTTGATACTCGGCTTCACACTGACTATCAGCAACAATCCCGCCTCCAGCCCAAGCATGAATTTTACCCTGATACGCGGCAAGTGTACGGATGGTAATACTTGTATCCATCACGCCATGAGCACTGATATAACCAATACTGCCGCAATAAATATGTCGGCGATGGGGCTCTAATTCTTCAATGATCTCCATGGCACGGATTTTAGGTGCGCCAGTAATCGACCCCCCAGGGAAGCTTGCTTTCAAAAGGTCAAGAGCGCTGTATGGTTCATCAAGTTGTGCTGTGATGGTGCTGACAAGATGATGGACAGCTGGAAAGCTCTCAATATCAAACAACTTAGGCACTTTTACACTACCTGGCTTCGCGACGCGCCCAATATCGTTACGTAACAAATCGACAATCATCAAGTTTTCAGCTTGATCTTTGCTGGCATTAGACAGCTCGAGCGCGTTTGCTTCATCTTGCTGCGGGTCTTGGCTTCTTGGCCTTGTTCCTTTAATTGGCTTTGTTTGCACTTGTTTATCATTGGCAAGGAGGAATCGCTCGGGTGAAATACTTAATATGGCGATGTCGTCTAAACGAATAAAGGCACTAAATGGCGCTTTATTTTGCTGGTCTAGCTGTGTGAATGCCTGCCATTCGCTGCCTTCGTAATCAGCTTGCCAGCGCTGGGCTAGATTGATTTGGTAGCAATCTCCTGCCTGTAAGTAGCGTTGCACTGCTGAGAACTTATCGCTGTATTCACTTTTAGTCATATTGGCGTGCCAATTCGACGTTCTCTTAAAGCATGTCGTTATGGGGGCAACTTGAGCTTGCAACCAAGCTAAGTGTTGATGGACATTTTGGCCTACGACAATGGCTTTTTTATCTCGATGGTCGACAATGAGCGCCCAATCATAAATACCGACTGCCATCTCTGGTGCATCGATATCTTGAATGGCTAAGTCGGGGAGGTGTTCAACTCTTCGGCCTAAGTCATACGAAAAATAACCGAGCGCTCCCCCTACAAATGGCCAATGACTATCGCTGTCAACGTGGCCGATATGCTCTAGTATCGCCGTCTCCAACAAAGAAAACGGGTCATTGGTGCTAGTGGTTGTTGTCGTGGAAGTGCTTGCCATCGCGCTAGTCGTTGCCGTTGTGCTAGTAGATGCCGCCGCGGTTTGGTTTACCGTTGAAGCCTGGTTTACCGTTGCAGCTTGGTTTGTTACACATTGCGTGATGGTTGTGTTCAGGTTATGAGTGACAAGGGTCGCAACCGGTTTTGTGACAAGAATGTCGAAGCGGCTGTCTTCATGATCCAAGGACGAAGATTTCAATAACATTGACCAAGAATTGCATTCAATGGCAGCAAAGTAGTGGGTAGCGAGATCGTCTTGATAAGGAACGTCAAGGAATTGAATAGGTTGTAATTCTTTAGTATTCATTTGTGTAAATTGTGACAGAAACGTTGTCGCACACATGGCGCATGATGGAAAGCAAGAGTATCATAATTTCACAATAAAAAGTCGGACATTTATCCTTGAATTTAATAGGGTTTAGCTTGGTGTGTTGCTTGCCACATGCTGCAATAAAACCAGTCCGTCATCCAGGAAGCAATTAAAATAAAGAGGTATTCATGGCGATTATTCGTAAAGAAGACGTAATCAGTAGTGTCGCTGATGCATTGCAGTACATCTCGTACTATCACCCTCTCGATTTTGTTCAAGCCCTAGATAAGGCGTATCAAAAAGAAGAGAGTCAAGCAGCGAAAGACGCGATTGCCCAGATTTTGATTAACTCGCGTATGTCTGCAGAAGGACATCGTCCGATTTGCCAAGATACTGGCATCGTGACGTGTTTCGTTAACATCGGGATGAATGTTCAGTGGGAGTCTGATCTCACGGTTCAGCAAATGGTTGATGAGGGCGTGCGCCAAGCCTACACCAACCCAGATAACCCTTTACGCGCATCAGTATTAAAAGACCCAGCTGGTAAGCGAATTAATACCAAAGACAATACACCGGCCGTCGTTCATATCAATATGGTACCCGGTGACACGGTAGAAATTCAGATTGCAGCTAAAGGTGGTGGCTCTGAGAATAAAACCAAAATGGTCATGCTAAACCCCTCTGATGATATTGCCGAGTGGGTAGAGAAAACGCTGCCGACAATGGGGGCTGGTTGGTGCCCACCGGGTATGCTTGGCATAGGCATTGGTGGTACGGCCGAAAAAGCGGCCGTGTTGGCGAAAGAATCACTAATGGAACATATCGACATTCAGGAACTTATCGACAAAGGCCCTGAAAATGCAGAAGAAGAGCTACGTCTTGATATCTTCAATCGAGTAAACAAGCTTGGTATTGGTGCGCAAGGTCTTGGTGGCCTGACGACCGTCGTTGATGTGAAAATCAAAACGGCACCGACTCACGCAGCGTCAAAACCTGTGTGTTTAATTCCAAACTGTGCGGCAACTCGTCATGTCCACTTTACGCTTGATGGAAGTGGCCCTGCAGAGCTGACTCCACCAAAACTGGAAGAGTGGCCAGACATTACTTGGGAAGCTGGCGCTAACACGCGCCGAGTGAACCTAGATGAAGTGACGAAAGAAGACGTACAAGAGTGGAAGACCGGCGAAACAGTTCTACTTTCGGGTAAGATACTCACAGGTCGTGACGCGGCACACAAGCGTATCCAAGGTATGCTGGAGAGTGGTGAAGGCTTACCTGCTGGCGTCGATTTTAAAGGTAAGTTCATTTACTACGTTGGCCCTGTTGATGCCGTTGGTGATGAAGCCGTAGGCCCTGCGGGTCCGACTACCTCGACACGAATGGATAAGTTTACCGATATGATGTTGGATGAAACCGGCATTATGGGCATGATTGGCAAAGCGGAACGTGGCCCTGCGACGGTACAATCAATTAAAGATCACAAAGCGGTGTATCTGATGGCGGTTGGCGGGGCGGCATACTTAGTGGCAAAAGCGATTAAGAAAGCACGCGTTGTCGCGTTCGAAGACCTTGGCATGGAAGCGATTTACGAATTTGAAGTGGAAGATATGCCGGTTACAGTGGCGGTTGACTCGAGAGGTGCCAATGCTCACCAGATCGGACCAGACACTTGGAAAGTGAAAATTGCGGAAGCAGAAAAGGCATCATAGATAAAAAAAATAAGAGGGGATGTGCAGACATCTTCTCTTTTTTATCTATAATTCAGTCGTATACTGAATAAAAACAATGAAGGAGAGCGCACGAATGCCTCGATTTATACAAATATTACAGATAGCGGTACTGCTCATCGTTGGCTTTTTTGTTGGCTACGATCTTATTTTTCATGGTGTCAGCATCTTTAATGAAAAGTATGTCACCATGGCCTGCGTATTGACCGCACTTCTTGAAATTGCACTCTTTGTTATCTACAAATTGATTGAAGACGATTAAGTAAAATCCTACGCTGTTGTATTCAAACCCCTGAATTTATTCAGGGGTTTTTTGTTCATGTTTCGTTAATCTCGTATAGTACATACTGTCACCTCGTTAATTATTTGGAGTACGTTGAATGAGCAGAATTGGTCAAGAAGTCTCTGACATCCTGCATAGAAGTATGGATTCTCATGTGAGAATTGCGGTCACTGGGTTGTCTCGTGCTGGGAAAACAGCATTCATTACTTCACTAGTCAATCAACTGCTTCATACCTCAACGCATGACAATCTGCCCTTATTAGAATGTGCGAGAGATAATCGGCTTATTGGCGCGAAACGTGTACCACAGTCAAATTTGATGGTGCCGCGATTTGCTTATGATGACGCGTTGGAACAATTGCATTCGACCCCGCCGGATTGGCCGAAACCTACTCGAGATGTCAGTGAAATTCGCTTGGCGTTGAAATACAAACCCGCAAAAGGGGCCAAGAGATTATTAAGCAAAACATCCACACTGTACATTGATGTCATTGACTATCCCGGTGAATGGTTACTGGATTTGCCTTTGTTAGACATGACATTTGAACAGTGGAGTGAGGGGCAGTTCGATAATTTGAAGGGCATTCGCCAAGAATGTGCGGAGACATGGTTGTCGAGCCTAGACGCTTTTGACGTTAATGCTGAAGCGAATGAAAAGCAGATAGCCGCGATATCGCAAGATTTTACGGACTATCTTCTGGAATGCAAAAAACGCGGCCTACACTGGGTGCAACCTGGAAGGTTTGTATTACCCGGAGAGCTACAAGGCGCGCCAGTGTTGCAGTTTTTTCCATGCCTTACCCCTGCTGAAAAATTAACAAAAAATAGCGGTTATGACATGTTGAAACGCCGCTATGAAGAATACCAAAGTAAGGTGGTGAAACAGTTTTATAAGAATTATTTCTCGACCTTTGACCGTCAAATTGTGCTGGTAGATTGCTTACAACCTTTGATGACAGGTAATGAATCATTTCATGATATGAAAGATGCGTTGCAACAAATTATGAAGAGTTTTCGATATGGACAAAGCAATTTGTTACGTCGTCTATTTTCTTCTCGGATTGACAAGATATTGTTTGCCGCAACTAAGGCGGACCACGTGACGCCAGAGCAACACAATAACTTAGTCAGCTTATTACAACAGTTGGTTCACCCTGCTTGGCAAGATACCGCCTTTGAAAACATCGAGATGAGCTGTATGAGTGTCGCATCTATTCGAGCGACACAGGCCGGGTTTGTCGGAAAAAGTGCCGAGAATATGCCCGCATTGCGAGGGACAACATTAGCTGGTGAGTCGATAACCCTTTATCCAGGTGACGTACCAGCAAAGCTACCAAAACCAGAATATTGGCAAGACAATCGATTCGAATTTACGGCATTTCGGCCTCTTGAAAACGAACCGGATGCACCTTGTAGTCACATACGAATTGATAAAGCACTACAGTACTTAATTGGAGATAAACTTCGATGAATGACATAAAAGGGCGAAAAGTATTCGCCGATGAAGAACCTACATTAGAACATTCGCAAGAAGTGAATAGCCAGACCTTATTTGAGCCACAAGAAACCTTTGTCCCTGCGGCGCCGGAACCATCCGATGACTTGGAGGGACAAGAATTAGAACAAGTCGTCAAAGGAAGCACTAAGAAAGGTTGGCTGGCAAGTTCATTCCTACTTGTGTTTACTGGGCTTGTTGGTTGGCAAGCCGTCGACAATGTCGTGACGGCAATCAATACCGGTGATTGGTTATCACTGGGTTGGTCTGGATTAGTGACTGCCGTCGCTGTGCTAGGAATTGGTGCTTTTGGCAAAGAGTTATACAAACTTAGAAAACTGAAAGACCATTTTTCTGCTCAAGAACAGGCGGAAGCCATTATTGACAATGATGGTGTTGGGCAAGGGCAAGCCTTCTGTCAAAAGTTAGCTAATGAAGCTGGCATTCAACCTGAACACCCTGCTTTTGACCGATGGAAAAACAGTGTTCATAGCGCGCACAGCGATGCTGAAGTGCTGAACATGTATCAATCTATGGTGATTAAAGAGCAAGATAAACAGGCACTCACAACGGTCTCTAGGTTATCAGGAGAAGCGGCGTTGCTGGTGGCGTTGAGTCCATTGGCGATTGCCGATATGCTGTTGATAGCGTGGCGAAACTTCAAAATGATCGATCAACTATCGGAAGTCTACGGGGTCGAGTTGGGTTATTGGTCTCGTTTGAAGTTGTTTAAATTGGTATTGGTGAACATCGCCTTGGCTGGTGCAAGTGAGCTCGCTATAGAATCGAGCGCTGACATTCTGTCATTAAATATCGCAGAAAAACTCTCCGCTAGGGCAGGGCAAGGATTAGGCGTGGGATTGATCACTGCGCGATTAGGGTTGAAGACAATGATGTTGATGCGGCCGATACCATTCCAAGAACAAGATAAGCCAAGGTTAAGTACGATTAAAACCTCTGTGATGTCGCGTCTGAAAGATAAACTAACGTCATAGGTAAGTATTCTTATCAATCTAATAGGCCCCAGAATGCAACTGGGGACCCGTTAACGAATGCCTTGTTCACGTAACCTTTTGTATAAAGTATTTCGGCTGACGTTTAGGATCTTTGCAGTAGCGGAAACGTTGCGCCCGTGAGTCTCATACACGGATAACCAATCATCAGGAGGGTTGTCTAGCGCTTGTGGAATTATGGGTTCAGAAGAAAAATGAACGGTTGGTTCTAAATCATTCAAAAAGTCGTCGGGAAGGTGTTCTATGGTAATGGTCTCAGTATCAGACATCGCCACTGCAATCTGAATGACACTCACCATCTGTCGTATATTGCCCGGCCAAGGGTGCGATTTAAATAATGACAGCACATCAAAGCTAAGCGTGGGTAACGACTCAGACTGTGAATACTTACGTAGCAGGTATGAGATTAACGCTTCTTTGTCGGTACGCTCTCTCAGGGCGGGGAGTGTGATGTTGAGTCCAGTCACTCGATAATACAAATCTTGTCGAAAAGTGCCTTGGTCAACATCGATTTTAAGATTTCGGTTCGTCGCTGAAACTAGCTTAAAATCAACAGGATAAGAAGATGTTGAGCCCAGTGGCGTCACTTGCCTTTCTTGTAGTACCCGTAATAGCCGAGCTTGTACATTCATTGGCATATCACCTAGCTCATCAAGAAATAAGGTACCTTGGTCGGCTTTTCTTATCAGGCCGATGTAACCTTGTGTACGAGCGCCAGTAAACGCCCCTTTTTCATAGCCAAACAGCTCCGATTCAACAAGCTCTGACGGAATAGCAGCGCAGTTTACGGCAATCAAAGGTGCGTTCTTTCGCGCACTGGATTGATGAAGAGCATTCACAAAGACTTCTTTCCCAACCCCTGTTTCCCCATGAATCAAAATCGGTATTTCGGTATGTAGAATTCGACTGGCTTGGTTAATCGCCTTTGCTAAGCGAGGATCACCCATATTGATTCCTGCGAGATCAAGAGGCGCATCGTTAATCTTGGAGGCCACGTTTTCAGGCGCAGCGAGTCGGTAATCAAGTTGTCGAGCCTTTTGCTTAGCTGGCGGAAGAATAATGGCGAACACTCGGGATTGATTAAGGGATGACACTGGAAATGGCGTAAAAGCAGGGTGTGACATCACATGATTTAGTTTCGCATCGAAAATTTGCTCAAAACGTTGCAGTGCAAGATTTTTCCCCAATACAACTTCTGCTCTTCGATTCGCCGACACGATAATACCCGCCTCATTGAATACTAAGAGTGAAGACCACTGACTATCGATATTGTCGGGCGATGAATTAAACCAAAACAGGTAGTGGTCATCTTGAAAACGGCTGGTGATGAGCTGATTTTCAATTGCTTGAGACATGAGTTTGACCATACCTAACGTATGCGCTGTAGGCATATAGGCGTCACTTGAAATCGACAACACACCAGTAAGTCTTCGGTCGGCATCAAACAACGGCGCGGCAGATCCTGCCATAAATCGATTACATGACAGAAAGTGCTCGTCTCTAAAAATCTGCACAACGGAGCCGGTTTGTAGCGCCGTTCCTATCGCATTAGTGCCAATTAAACTCTCTTTCCAGTGCACGCCATTTTTGAAAACATGGGGCTGCTGACGGCTAAAAAAGTGCTGCTCTCCCCAGCTGTTGAGGACTTGGCCTTGAGGGTTCGCTAATGAGATCAAACAGTTACTATTGGCGAGCAGGCTATCATAAAACGGAAGTACTTTTTGTTGGGTCGTATGGATTAAACTCTCGCTTTCTTCTGCGATGTGAGTGAAGGATTGCCCTGTCGACATTTCGATAATAGGCGTGCTGGAATGGGAGAGTCCCGCTTCTCGGCAGCGTTGCCACGATTTATCGATGATAATCTTGTGAGTGTTATCCATATCGTTACCCGAATTCATTTATAGAGTGAACACACTAAAGGTTCGTTTGCGAACAATAGTGTTCACTAACTGCGCAATTAACATATCATTCTGCTGAACACTGTGAACACAAATTGTTAACAAGTGTTACCTGGATCAACAAAACAAAATAGCGATTAAAATCAAGTTATGACAATGGCTTAGTGTTTTTTTGTCATTTCTTCAATGAGTTATATTTATAAATGTAATTATTTTGTTAACTCAATGGTAGGTTGGCACAACTCTCGCAACAGTGAGCAATATCGAAAGTTATTGTTTGGGAATGTAGGAGTTACTAGTGTCGCTAACACTTGAGCAGGTAAGCAAAATTGTTGATGGAGAAGTTCATATCTCCGATATCAACCTCACGTTTGAACCCGGATCGTTTAATGTACTGCTGGGGCGCACGTTGGCAGGGAAAACATCGTTAATGCGTCTTATCGCTGGTTTAGATCAACCGACATCGGGGAAAATTAATGTGAATGGTGTGGATGTCACTGGGGTGTCCGTGCGCGACAGAAATATCTCAATGGTCTACCAACAGTTCATTAATTACCCTAACTTAACGGTGTTCGAAAACATTGCCTCACCGTTACGGTTGGCTGGAATGCCAAAGAAAGAGATTCAAGAGCGCGTGTATGAGACCGCCGAGATGCTGCGTATCACAGAGCACCTTAACAAGCACCCCTTAGCGCTATCCGGTGGTCAGCAGCAACGCACAGCTATGGCGCGTGCCTTAGTCAAAGACGCAGAAATCATTTTGTTTGATGAGCCCCTTGTTAACTTAGACTACAAGTTACGCGAAGAGCTACGTCAGGAAATGAGAGAGTTGTTCAAGACGCGTCACACCATCGCGATATACGCCACAACAGAGCCTAATGAAGCCCTTGCTTTAGGAGGAACGACAACGATATTGCATGAAGGAAATGTCGTGCAAACCGGCATTACGCCTCAGGTTTACCATCAGCCAGACAACATTGTATCGGCAACGCTGTTTAGTGAGCCACCTATCAACTTATTGTGTGGGGATGTGACGGATAGTGAGGTCACGTTTGACCAGAGTGCGCACTTTTCGCTTAACCAATCGCTTAGTCACCTGCCAAAAGACCGATACAACTTTGGTATCAGGCCAAGTCATCTCAGCTTATTGCCAAAAAATGATGACGACGTAGAGCTAACTGTGCAAGTCGAAGTTGCTGAGATTAGTGGCTCTGAAACGTTTCTTCATGTACGCAACGCGCATTTTGATTTGGTGCTTCACTTGGCTGGTGTGCATAGCTATGACGTTGACGAAACAATCAAGATTTATATTCCTATCCACAAGTTTTACGTGTTTGGCATGGATGAAAAACTCATTCATGCCCCAATTCATGATGTGCGAGGTCGATAATCATGGTGCAAATCACGCTCAATTCACTCGCGCATACGTACGACAAATCTCCGGATGCGTCTTCGATTTATGCGATTCAAGAAATGAACCACGTATGGAAGAAAGGCGGGGCATACGCATTACTTGGTCCATCGGGATGCGGGAAATCAACGCTTTTAAACATTATTTCAGGCTTGATGAGCCCATCTCAAGGAGAGGTACTGTTTGACGATTTAAAAGTTAACGACCTGCGTCCACAAGATAGAAATATTGCGCAGGTGTTTCAGTTCCCGGTCATCTACGACACCATGACGGTCTATGAAAATCTAGCCTTTCCACTCAAAAATATGAAGGTACACAAGGCGAAAATTCATTCCAAGGTGACAGAAATTGCGGAGATCTTAGAGCTCACCAATGTGTTGTCAAAAAAGGCGCAACACCTAACGGCGGATGAAAAGCAAAAAGTCTCGATGGGAAGAGGGCTTGTCCGTGATGATGTGTCCGCGATTTTGTTTGATGAGCCACTCACGGTCATTGATCCGCAATTGAAATGGAAACTGCGCCGCAAGCTCAAGCAGATTCACCAACAGTTCAATATCACCATGGTCTACGTGACACATGATCAGCTGGAGGCGTCGACATTTGCCGACGAAATCGCCGTGATGTATGACGGAAAAATCGTCCAGTTCGGGACACCAAGGGCGTTGTTTGAACGCCCGAACCATACGTTTGTTGGCTATTTTATTGGCAGTCCTGGTATGAACTTAATGGCGGTGTCGCCCACCGAACATGGCGTGTCATTTGACAATATAGAGATACCGCTATCGCAAGCATTTCAAGAGGTTATTGCCACAACCGCGAGCGATAACATCAAAATCGGAATTCGACCTGAGTTTGTGCACGTGTGGGAAAACGAAACGCCGAGTGCGCTGGTGTCTCGCGTTGAGCATGTTGAAGACTTAGGTACGTACAAAATTCTCACGCTCAAGCTGGGCAACCAGACAATTAAAGCTCGCCTCCAAGAAGACCAACTTGTTCCCAAAGAGATTGCCTACATTAGTTTTCCTGAGCAATGGACCATGTTGTATGTGGACGAATATCTGGTGAATGTAGGAGAGAACCAATGAATAAAGTAACGAATAACAAAGCTTGGTTTCTTGTACTGCCGGTATTCGTATTGGTTGCCTTTAGCGCCATTGTTCCTTTAATGACCGTGGTGAACTACTCGCTACAAGATATCTTTGACGCGAACAATGCGTATTTTGTTGGAACAGAATGGTACCGAGAAATGCTCAATGATGAACGCTTGCATGGGGCGTTGCTTAGGCAGTTCGGGTTTACGTTTACGGTGTTGTTTATTGAGGTGCCACTCGGAATCATTGTGGCGTTGACGATGCCAACAAAGGGTAAATGGTCGGCATTTTGTTTAATCATTCTTGCGGTGCCGTTGTTAATTCCGCTCAACGTGGTCGGAACCATCTGGCAAATATTTGGCCGGGCAGACATTGGTCTTTTAGGTTGGTCCCTTAACAACCTAGGCATTGACTACAACTACGCGGGGAATCCTATCGATGCATGGCTGACGGTTATCTTAATGGACGTGTGGCATTGGACTTCGTTGATTGCGCTGCTGTGTTACTCAGGGCTAAGAGCGATTCCAGATGCCTACTATCAAGCGGCCAATATCGACAGAGCGTCAACATGGTCAATCATACGTTATATCCAGCTGCCTAAATTGAAAAGTGTATTGCTAATCGGTGTTCTCATTCGCTTTATGGACAGCTTCATGATCTATACCGAACCCTTTGTCCTCACGGGTGGGGGACCCGGTAATTCGACGACATTCTTAAGCCAAACATTAACACAAATGGCGATTGGTCAATTTGATATCGGTCCAGCCGCTGCTTTCTCTATCATCTACTTTTTAATTATATTGCTAGTCAGTTGGTTGTTTTATACCGCAATGACGCACGGTGAAAACAAATAAAGGAATATACAGTGACTAAATCTAAATACACGAGATATACACAAATAGTAGGGCTGGTATTTTATATAGTGTGCCTGATGCTGCCAATTTATTGGTTGCTTAATATGTCATTTAAAGAAAACCAAGAAATATTGGGGAGCTTGAGCTTTTGGCCAGAAGTGTGGACGTTTAAAAACTACCAAACCATATTCTCTGATCCAACTTGGTATATGGGTTATGTGAATTCCGTTATCTATGTGGTGATGAATATGTGCATCACATTGCTCGTCGCCTTGCCAGCCGCGTATGCGTTTTCACGTTATAAGTTTGTGGGTGATAAGCACTTATTCTTTTGGCTTTTAACCAACAGAATGGCTCCACCTGCTGTATTCTTATTGCCCTTTTTTCAGTTGTATTCATCGGTAGGGCTGTTTGATACTCATATTGCGGTGGCGTTGGCGCATTGTCTTTTTAACGTGCCGCTTGCGGTATGGATACTAGAGGGCTTTATGTCAGGTGTCCCAAGAGAGATTGATGAAACAGCCTATATCGATGGTTACAGCTTTCCAAGGTTCTTTGCAAAAATATTCTTGCCTATGATTGGCTCGGGCATTGGTGTTACTGCATTCTTTTGCTTCATGTTTAGCTGGGTAGAATTGTTGTTGGCTCGAACATTGACGTCGGTTGATGCGAAGCCAATTTCAGCGGTCATGACGAGAACCGTCAGTGCTTCGGGGATTGATTGGGGCGTGCTAGCCGCAGCAGGCGTATTAACTATTTTACCCGGAATACTCGTGATTTGGTTTGTACGAAACCATGTCGCGAAAGGGTTCGCATTGGGTCGAGTTTAACAGGAGAACGATGATGACTTGGATGGCATGGACAACACCATCAGCGCTGTTTTTTTTAGGTATTGCACTGATTTTATTTACTATGACAGTGTTAGAAATTAAATCGCCGTGTATAGAGAGAAAAGGCTTTTTGCCAATCAGTACCACGCGCGGTGACAGGCTTTTTATTGGGCTATTAAGCGCTGCATACATTCACTTAGGGTTTGTCGGGGCGACGGAGCTGTCTATTTGGGTGCCATTTTCACTATCCATAATTTGGTTAGCGGTGGTGTTGAAATGGGGGTAAATAATACACACTAATCAATTGAAAAGTTGAGTTAATAACAATATTAATCATGTGATTTATGAAATAACCATTCTTTGGATATTCAATGATAAGAGAATAAGAACCACTGATTTAGACGTATTTATTGTTGCCTACGCGCGATGAATAAACGAATAACGTAACAGTAAAGATCGTAATAACTGACGTTGTAATGGCTGATATTGCAATACTTAGCATTGCAATTGTTAGCGCTATAAACACAGTCACGTAGTGACCAATAACGTAAACCGCATAAACGGAGTAAAATAATAATGAAAAAGGATATAAAAAAACCTTATCTCGCCACCTGTATTTCATTGTCACTAATGTTTGCAGCCGTGTCGCCTAATGCTTATGCAGATATGGCGGCAGCGAAAAAGTGGATGGATGAAGAGTTTACGCCATCCACACTGAGCGCAGACGAACAGACGCAAGAGATGCAATGGTTTGTCGACGCCGCGAAGCCGTTTCAAGGTATGGAAATTAACGTTGCTTCCGAAACACTCACTACCCATGAATACGAAGCGAAGGTGTTAGCAAAAGCCTTTTACGAAATTACAGGGATCAAGGTTAACCATGATCTGATCCAAGAGGGAGATGTGGTAGAGAAGCTGCAAACGCAGATGCAAACCGACCGCAACATCTATGACGCCTACGTTAATGATTCAGACTTGATCGGAACGCACATTCGATACGGAAAAGTTGTCCCAATCTCTGATTTTATTGCCGGTGACGGTAAGAGTGTGACGAACCCTTATCTAGATCTCCCTGATTTCATCGGTCTCGATTTTACAACGGGTCCTGATGGTAAAGTGTATCAATTGCCTGACCAACAATTTGCTAACCTTTACTGGTTCCGTGCCGATTGGTTTGAACGTGATGACCTTAAAGCAAAATTCAAAGACATGTACGGTTATGAGCTAGGAGTGCCGTTGAACTGGTCAGCCTACGAAGACATTGCAGAGTTTTTCAGCGACAAAGTAAAAATGATCGATGGTGAACGAATCTACGGTCATATGGATTACGGCAAAAAAGACCCGTCTCTTGGTTGGCGCTTTACTGATTCGTGGTTCTCGATGGCGGGCGCGGGTGACAAAGGGCTACCTAACGGCTTACCGGTAGATGAATGGGGTATCCGACTTGAGGGTTGTAGCCCGGTCGGCTCGGATGTTACACGAGGTGGCGCGACGAATGGTCCTGCTGCGGTTTTTGCCACGCAGAAATATGTTGATTGGCTGAAGAAGTATGCACCGCCAGAAGCGCAAGGCATGACCTTTGGCGAAGCCGGACCGGTTCCCGCGCAAGGCTCAGTCGCACAGCAAATCTTTTGGTACACCGCATTTACTGCTGACATGACCAACCCCGGACTCCCTGTCGTTAATGAAGATGGCACACCAAAATGGCGCATGGCGCCATCTCCGAAAGGGCCATATTGGGAAGAAGGCATGAAGCTCGGTTACCAAGATACGGGTGCATGGACGTTCTTGAACAGTACACCACTTGATCGCCGTCAAGCGGCGTGGTTGTATGCTCAGTTTGTTGTCTCTAAATCGGTAAGTTTGAAAAAAACGCTGGTCGGGTTAACGCCGATTCGTGAATCTGATATCAATTCACAAGCGATGACGGATGTTGCGCCTAAACTCGGTGGGCTTGTTGAGTTCTACCGCAGTGATGCACGTAAGCAATGGACACCAACAGGCACCAATGTTCCCGATTATCCTAAGTTGGCACAACTATGGTGGCAATATGTCTCTGAAGCAGCAAGTGGTGAGAAAACGCCGCAAGAAGCACTGGACGGGCTAGCCGCCGCTCAAGACAAAGTATTGCAACGCCTAGAGCGTAGCGGTGTTCAGGGTGAATGTGGGCCTAAGCTCAATGAGAAAAAAGATCGTGAGTACTGGTTGGCACAACCTGGTGCACCAAAAGCGAAATTGGCGAATGAAAAACCACAGGGTAAAACCATCGCATATAAAGACTTAATTGCGCAATAAAGGCACTGAGTTTTTATAATAAGAAAGGCGGCCATTGGCCGTAATGCCGATCAGTTAAAG
>NZ_JBFROV010000011.1:0-41187 GCF_041471725.1 Vibrio sp. 10N.261.51.F12
TCCATCTCCCTCCACCATATAGAAAAAAACCGACTCATTGAGTCGGTTTTTTTTCGTCTGAATATTAATCATGGCCCATTGTGCATTCCATTAACCATCGCGCACATCAACCACCGCACACATTAGCGGCTTCATTCGTTACCAGAACAGCAACACTTCCACCCAATAACAATTTTTTATTTGTCGTGTTGATTACCGCAGTATTTTTCGGTATTCAATGACATCAATATCCACATGGTTAATATGAGCGTAGGCGCTTATTTTTTTGGTCGGGTGAAAACCATTTCGTTCCAAGACTTTTCTTGAGCCTATATTCAAGGTGGCCGCGTGCGCTCTCACCTCAATGATTGAGCTATTTTCAACCAACAACGTCAACAACTTTTTTAATGCGGTAAACGCAATGCCTTGCTTAATATAGCGGTACCCGATCCGATAGCCGATTTCTGCAACCGTCGGCGTGCACTCTTTCACGTTGACATTTATTCGCCCGCAAATCTCACCATCCGCTGTTTTTATTAACATCGGGTACATCAGGCCAGCTCGATGATAAAGCAAGAACTCCTGAACCTGCTCACGGACCCCTTTGATTGAATAGAACGCCTCATCACGAGGAGGAACATGTTGTTCAAACCAGGTTTGATTTTCAGTTTCAAACGCTAGTAATGAGGCGCAATCATCAATATGAATTAACGCAATCTGCACGCTTTCCATAAAGGACCTCCAAATAACGTTCTGATCAATATAGATAATTGTGGATTTAGTCGACGCAAATAATCAAGAAAATGTCGGTAAAGCCTAGAAGACTTCGTTCACGTGGAAGTAGAAGGTTCCACCATGTTCACCATAGCCAATATCCGCGCGCACATTCACTGTGTCTTTGATTTTTAGCCGAAAGCCCGTGCCTGCGCTGGCTAGTGTGTTGTCCCACAGTCCAGAGACATCATCGGATACGGTACCCGCCGCTCCCCAAAAGACAACACCGACTCGCCAATAAACGGGCAAGCGATATTCAACCTGCCCCATCATCATTTGGTTATCTCGATAACGCCCTAAAATATAACCGCGCATCGCATCTGCGCCCCCTAAATCTGGAAGTTGATTCCAAGGCACTTCTCCAGAAGTTAGGTTTGCCTGCACCTGCCATGCAAGTAAACCAGGCATTGGGGCGAGCGCATAATATTGTGAGGCTTTTAATGAGTACTTACCAAAGCTTTCTGAGTTCGTTGCGTCTTGGTAGTAACCGATATCTGCTTGCAGTAACGTCCCTCTCGACGCGTTGGTCACATTATCACGGGTGTCGTACACGTTGGAGATAAAAACGCCGTAGCTCGTGTTGTCGGTGAGCTCCGCAGCCAAATAATCGTTGGCCTGATTCTCAAACTCTTTTTCATGTGGGCTTACCGATTTGATATTACCGCCTAGACCAAGGAAATAATCCCCTTTTACACGAGTTAACCACGTGGGCTTGATATCAACGACACGCTCTTTAAAATCAACCTTATTGTCGTCTTGCTGACCATTCTCATAACCTTGACCATAATAAACAGCCGCATCATCAAACACTTTTATATCGGTAAATACACGGTTGTTGCCCGAATTATAAAAATGTTTATTGCTAAGAGTGATGCCCAATGAGCCATTACTTGATGCGTATGGATTAATCACCATCGAAGAAGGTTGTCCAGCGCCTTCATCAAGCTCACCGTATAACCCGACGTACAGCATTCCCAATCCCAAGCCTTGTTCCGGCGTATAGAAAACCGCAGGGATATAGCTCGAATTTACGCCTTTGTCAGCCTCGTAGTCTTGCTCAGCACCAAACACACTCAGTACGTCATCCAGCGCATCGATTGTGGCGTTTGACGCCGTTTCAAATAGGGGTACCACAGGTTCTTTCGCATGTATTGAGGTAGCCGAGAGAAGTGAAACGGAGAGCATAAGTGAAAGACTAAAAGATGTAAGTCGCATTGAGTATTCATATACCGAAAAAATGAGTGGCCGGATTATAGAATAAAACTTATATGGGGTTGTGACATTATTGAATTAAATTGTAAAAAAACCGCAGCTCAAAGGCTGCGGTTTTTGATAGGGCATGACAAGGTTAGTCTTGAATACCAACCATTAGCCTTGAATGCCAACAATTAACCATGGTGCATTCGGCTGAGTCAGATCGCGTTCTAAGTGCCAGATATCTTCGATATCTTCTTCTACGCCATCAGCTGTATCGCGGTAACGACCTGAGAATTGTAGGCTCAACTGTGCCTTACTCGCATCATGATCAGCACGAACCACTTCAACATCGACATACATCACATCGGTGTGTTGCTCACCTTCCAATTTTGCACGCTCAGAGATCAAGTCTTGCAGCAAACTAGCAGAGACGTACTCTTCAATCGTATGTAGCTCATTGTGATTCCATGCGCCTTGAAGGATGCGATAATGCTCGCGGGCACCATTCAAAAATGCGACGGAATCAAACCCTGGTGGGTAGTTGTGTGGAACATCACTATGACCCGCTGCGCCAAAACCACCGCCGGTTGCTGCGCCTTGAGGCTGCTCAAAGCTCTGGAAATTCTGTTGTTGCTGTTGTTGCTGTGGCTTTTCAAACGGGTTGCGTGTGTTGTTTCCACCAAATGCAGGCTGCTGCCCCTGCTGGTTCATACTACCCTGCTTTGCGCCAAGCACACCTCTCATGAGTCTAAAGATGACGAAGGCAATTAAGCCCATAATTAAGATATCCATAAACTGGATACCTTCAAAAGCACCACCAAAGAATGCTGCGAGTAGTCCACCGGCAAGTAAACCGCCCATCAGACCACCCATCAAGCCTTTTTTGCTGCCAGCTTTGTTTTGATCTTGTCTTACCGTGTTGGTATTTTGCTGTTGTTGTCTTGGCGCAGGCGCCGTCTTAAAGCTTTTACCAAACGATTTACCGCCACCGAATTTTTTAGCTTCCGCGACAGGATTCACCGTTACCGCAAGTACGAGTAACGCGATGAAAGAGAATAAACGTTTCATTCTGTGCCTTTTTTTATTGTTACGTAAAATCGTAGACTCTACGGTAGGGAATACGATGGTTAGTGAATCATATACTGAGCTTAGCACTAAAGGAAAGCTTCATATGAACTGACTTGTTTCAGGATATTGCTCGTTTGTTGCAATCATTGTCAGCATTCTTCGCCTTATTACCTTATATCGTCGTATCTTAGGTCTCATCAGTTGACGCTGATACTGTGCCACTCTAAAATAGTGAACTGTGTTCAATTGACCTACCACAATCATGGCCCGTAGAAACGATCATACAAGAGAAGAGCTTATCCAGCTAACGCTTAGCACGGTTAAGGACTACCTCAGCGAAAATTCACATCACACGCTTAGTTTGCGTAAAATCGCAACACTAATTGGCTATGTGCCAAGTACATTGGTCAATGTGTTTGGTAGCTACAATGTATTGCTACTTCGCGCTGTTGCAGAAACTCTGGACGATTTATCCCTAGAAGCAAAACAGGTCGTAGAAGGCGCTCAAGGGCCAGAAGATGCCCTTTACGCACTCGCCGCTTGTTACCATGATTTTGCCAAACGCTCACCTTATCGCTGGCAGCTAATCTTTGAACATAATATGAATGGCGCTAGGCTCCCTCAGTGGCAATCACAGCGAATCGATGGCATGACTGGCATGCTTGAAGGCCTACTATCCGTCCACCGACCGGATAAATCACACTCTGAAGTACTGCAAGCCAGCCGAGTTTTATGGGCAGGGGTGCACGGCATTACTTTATTGAGTGTCGATGACAAATTTTTCTCTGCAGAGCCTATCGATGGCAATGAGTTGATTCGAGACCTCATCTCGAAATACCTACAAAGCTGGTAACACCACAAGGAACGGCAATGCCACATTCGAAATCAAGCTCTCTGTTAACACAAAGACGCTTTCTACCTTATTTTATTACTCAATTTTTTGGTGCATTTAACGACAACATTTTTAAGAATGTTCTGTTGCTGTTTGTCGCATTCGCTGGGCCTCAAGTCTTACCTATATCGAGCAATCTATTTATTAATTTGGCGGCCGGCCTATTCATTCTGCCTTTTTTCTTATTCTCAGCCTCCGCTGGCGTATTAGCGGATAAATACGAAAAATCCGCATTTATTCAAAAAGTTAAGCTGCTAGAAATTGCCATTATGTGTTTAGGCGCTATTGGCTTCGTTACTGAGAGCTACGGGATCTTGCTGTTCTTGCTATTTTTAATGGGCACTCAGTCCTCTCTTTTTGGTCCCGTCAAATACGCGTTGCTGCCACAGCAATTAAAACCAGAAGAGCTATTGTCTGGTAATGCACTGGTTGAGACCGGTACATTTATTGCCATTTTGGTGGGTACCATTGGCGCGGGCCTCATTGCCTCAGCAGAACATTCTCATTATATTGCGGCGGTGAGCGTTATTGTATTTGCCATCGCTGGTTATCTATCGAGTCGACAAATCCCGAAAGCCCCAGCCAGCGCACCTAATATTAAATTTCGCTGGCAGCCTATCAAACACACCAAAGAAACGCTTAAAATCGCGCATCAAGATCGTGTGGTGTTTCAATGCATCGTCGCGATTAGTTGGTTCTGGTTCTTAGGGGCGACGTATTTAACGCAGTTTCCTAACTTCACTAAAATCCATTTAATGGGCAATGAAGCCGCCGTTTCTTTCTTACTCGCGCTCTTTTCTGTTGGTATTGCGTTGGGCTCCATGCTCTGTGATCGATTATCAAAAAATCGAATCGATATTGGTATCGTGCCGGTTGGTAGTTTAGGTATTACTATTTTTGGTGTGTTAATGGCGCTTTCTGTGCCAAGCAATCTACCGCAATTTGAGAGTTTTGGTGCCTTTATCTCGTACTCAGCGCTATGGCCAGTGTTTGGCTTTTTATTGCTACTCGGCATTTCCGGTGGCTTATTTATTGTGCCGCTTTATGCCTTAATGCAGCAACAAGCGAAAGAAACCGAACGTGCCCGCGTGATTGCTGCACTCAATATTTATAACTCACTCTTCATGGTAGGCAGTGCTGTTCTTGGCATTGTGACATTAACCGTGCTAGACCTGACGATCGTCCAGTTATTTGTCGTGCTCGCACTATTAAACTTCATGATGACGGTCCACCTATTTCGACAAGCACCCATCCTCGTCGTCTGCTTCTTGGTACGAATGCTCACTGCCGTGATGTATCGCGTCTCATTAAAAAACCTTCACCATATTCCCAAAGAAGGAGGCGCTTTAGTTGTGTGTAATCACGTCAGCTATATGGATGCCGTCGTCGTCACCGCGGCCTGCCCTCGCCCGATGCGCTTTGTTATGGAAGAAGAGTACGCGAATTTCAAACCTGCGCGTGGTTTTTTCAAGGGGTTGAAAGTCATTCCAATTTCAGCGACTAAGCAAGGCTCAATCCGCAGAGCTTTTGGTGAAATAGAGCAAGCATTACAACAAGGTGAAGTGGTTTGTATCTTCCCTGAGGGTCGTCTCACCTCCGATGGTGAGATGAACGAATTCATGCGCGGCGTTAACCTTATTCTGAAGCGTTCATCAGCCCCGGTTATTCCTATGGCACTGAAGGGCCTTTGGGGCAGTTACTTCAGTCGCCATAAAGGACGAGCTTGCAAAGGCGTACCTAGTCGCTTTAGAGCACAGCTAGAAGTGGAAGCTGGTGAGCCAGTGGAACCTAAGATGGCTAGCAGTCAGGTAATGTTTGACAAGGTTTGCAACTTGAGAGGCGAATATCGCTAAGTGATTTTTGTTCAATTTTATTGAACGTAAGTTCATTAATTTTAGATTTTTCCTGTCAAAATTTAAGGATATGATGGCGAATGCCTTTTTTGCCATCATATTAATTTACGGTTACCCATGCTGACCCTGCTTCGTACTTCGCCACTATTTTTTATTGCACTTCTTGCTTGTCTCACGCCTTGGATATCATCACCTATTGCGTTGATATTGGGTTTTTTGTTGACCACATTCAGCTTAGTCCCTCAGTCATTGCCACTGGCCAAATTCACTAAAAAACTCCTCGCCTATTCTATCGTCGGGCTAGGGTTTGGTATTCATTTAGACCAAGCGATCGCCGCCACCAGCAACGGGATTGGGATCATCATTGCCACTATATTTGGCACATTGATTATCGGTTGGTTTCTTGCAAAACGAATGGGAGTCGACAAGCAAACTGGCTATTTGATTGCCTCTGGCACCGCGATTTGCGGTGGCAGCGCCATTGCGGCGGTAGCGCCAGCTATCAATGCCGATGATGAAAAAATCGGTATCGCGTTAGCCACCGTTTTTGTTCTCAATTCTGTCGCATTGTTTGTGTTTCCCGTCATCGGCCACGCGCTGCAACTTGATCAGCATACCTTTGGTACATGGGCCGCTATTGCCATACATGATACATCGTCCGTTGTCGGTGCGGCTTCAGCCTACGGTGAGGAAGCGCTCACAACAGCCACCACACTAAAGCTGGCTCGAGCATTATGGATTGTGCCAGTTGCGTTAATCAGTGCCGTTATCTTTAGCAACAAACAAAACAAAATCACGATCCCCTATTTTATCGTTTTCTACTGTGCAGCGATCGTAGTGAGTGATTACTTACCGCAGTTTGAGTTTGTCTATCACAGTATTTTTTCCATCTCGAAGCAGCTACTCGTTGTTTGTTTGTTTTTGATTGGTTGTAGCATCTCAGTCGACAAGCTCAAGAAGGCAGGCAGTCGCCCTATGGTGTTTGGCGTCACGCTGTGGTTGTTGATATCAACCATTTCTCTGGGTTGGCTGATGAGTGGAATAGTCTAACGATTTGTAATACAACCCAGCTCACAAATTAACATTTCAACGATGGTTCGCACGGATATTCGTGGCAAATATGTCTAAGCAATCACTTTAGATCATACAATAGGATTGTATGATCTAAAGTGACAATATAATGATAATTTGACCAATACGTGAGGACGAATGTAATGAAAAAGGTATTTCTAGGCTTAGCCATCGCAAGTTTGCTGGCTGGCTGTGCATCAACAGATGACAACACCCCTGCGGCTTCTGAAACAACGATGGCAGCACCTGTCGCCACTACCGTTGTCATGACTTCCGGTGCGAACGATCTCATTTCTGATCCTCAGCTTACTCAGTTCAGAAGTAACAGTGGTAAAAGCGATTTTTGGCGAAAAGACGCTGACAAAAAAAATGGGAAAGGCGACGTAGGCAGTTCAAAAGATACGGCGTTTGATGACGAAGGTTCTGCACGAATTCGATTTGTCAGCGCCTCTGACGATTTTTCTTCTCAGCCGGGCTTGAGTCAAGAGGTCAGTGGACTTAAAGCGAATACGGACTATATTTTATCATTCTATTACAATGATAAAAAAGGCGCAGATTCAGTAAGCGAGTTAATCGCTGGCGCCAAAGGGGCTGATGGCAAAATCCTTGGTGAAAAAACGATCCACGTTAATGACCTAGGTGATAGCCCTAAAGGCGCAGTTAAAAAATCGTTCCGTCAGGCGTCTGTTGAATTCAATACTGGTAGTCAAACTACTGCCGTAATTTATACGAAAATGGCCATTACTGATCCATCTAAGATCGATATGAACGGTGACATTGGTAAGCAAACTGAAGTTCGCGTCGATGAATACTCACTGACAGAAAAATAATCATTTCATTGAAACAACAAAGCCCTTTGATTATCTTAATTAGAGGGCTTTTTCATATCTGTCCGCGCACCGCACTCAACGACTAATAATCAGCGAACCCCATGTTGGTTTGCGAATAAACAAGGTCCAGTATCCATCGTGAATAATCGATTAACTTGAACGCTATTTGAACCACTTATCGACAGCGAACGATAGGTGTATGATGCCTATCAGAGCTCGCAGATGTGCGGTTCTATATTCGAGGAGTGAATAATGGCGCAGTCAATCGGTCCCTTCCATGCAGCTTTCCACGCAAACACATTCCGAAAGCAGCTTCACAAGTACCCTGAACTTTCTTGCCACGAAGTCCAAACTGCCGATGCTATCGCCCAGCAACTTACGCTATTCGGCTTAAATCCTGTCGTAGGTGTAGAGGGATACGGGGTGCTTTGTGTAATTACTGGAAGTGAGCCCGGAGAAACCACGCTTTTACGAGCAGATTTTGATGCTATTCCGGTCAACGAGAAAAACCCGGTTGACCACGCATCAATCTATCCCGGCGTCATGCATGCTTGTGGGCATGATGGGCATACCACGTCATTGATCATGGTTGCTCACCAGTTAAGCCAATCGCCACCAAAACGCGGAACGGTTATCCTGGTATTTCAACCAGCGGAAGAAATAGGCACAGGCGCCGCCTCGATGTTAAACCACCCAGCGCTAAAGGGGCTGAATGTTGACAACGCCTTTGCATATCACAATTTACCGGGTCAACCTTTGCATGAAATCGTGGTCAAAAAAGGGACTTTTTCATGTGCCTCAATCGGACTTAGCATTGATCTGGAAGGAAAAACATCCCATGCCGCCTACCCTGAAAACGGGGTAAGTCCGCTCAATGCCATGATAGAAATCTTACAGTACCTGCAAACCCTACCAGATAGCTATCCAGAAGAATTCAGCCTTGTCACCATCGTCAACGCCGAACTTGGAGAGCGAGCGTTTGGTGTCGCTGCTGGATCGGCAAAGATAATGGCAACATTACGCAGTGACTGTAACGCCACTTTTCTCGACATACAGAAACGAGTACAACGTACGTTGCAGCGCATCGAGCAGAACACTAAACTCGACATTAACTACTCTTGGCACGAGCCGTTTAACGCCGCGGTTAATTCAAGCCATCATGTAGATTTGATCAGGCAACATGCCACTAAGCTTAACCTGGCGGTCACGGAACTTGAGACACCAATGCGTTGGTCAGAGGATTTTGCTGAGTTTCTATTGCGTTACCAAGGTGCGCTGTTTGGCATTGGAAGTGGCGTATCTCACCCAGAATTACACAATCCCGATTATGATTTTCCGGATGAGATCTTAGAAACCGCTTGTTCGTTATACGTATCGATAATCAGGCAGATCCACGGTCAGGATTGACCTTGTTTGTATCGAGAGGTGAGCGCTAGCTCCAACCCTGTTCACGCGAATATAATCCGAGGCTAACCACTCATGCTCTGTCAGAGTTGCCATGGTTAAGCCTCATACGACAGCACTACAAAAGACTAAAATGCAGGCTCAATCGTGCCTTTAAATGTCTCTTGCATGAAATCTCTAATGGCTTGTGACTGATATATCTCAACAAATTGTTTATACGCTGCATTGTCTTTGTCTTGCTCACGTGCAGCAATCACCATAACGGCTAACGGCGCTTGTTTAGATTCTAAGTAAATACCTTGTTTCTTTGGGTCTAAGCCTGCCGACATCACATAGTTCATCGTAATGGCTGACGCATCAACGTCATCTAATGTACGAGGCAGCTGTGCAGCATCAACCTCAATAAACTTAAACTTCTTTGGGTTACTCACAATATCATTCAACCCAGCCTGAAAACCAACGCCTTCTTTGAGGGTAATCAGTCCACTATCTGCAAACAGTAATAGCCCGCGACCACCGTTTGTTGGATCGTTAGGGATAGCAATCCTTGCACCATCAGGTAGCGCTTCAAGTGACTTATATTTATTCGAATAGACCCCCATGCGCATTAAAATAGAGTCGCCAATTGAAACTAGGTGTGCATCGTGACTGGTATTATAATTCGTTAAAAATGGTTGATGCTGGTAACTATTGATATCAATACTGCCATCTTCTAATGCCGCATTAGGTGTGATGTAATCGGAGAATTCGACCACTTTCACGTTTAAGCCTTGTTTTGCCGCTTCTCGTGCTACGGCTTCCACGACTTGAGCGTGGGGCCCGACTGTCGCTCCCACCTTAATTTCGGAATCATCTGATTGCCCACAAGCCGTTAACCCCGTAAGAATTGACACTATGAACGCCCATAGACCAATCTTCTTGAATCCTTTCATTGTACTCTCCATAATAAATAACAGCCGTATAGCCGTCTAAATGTCTTTATACTACTATGAGATACCTTGATGCAACCAAATTTTTATTCATAGAATGAATTAGTTAGCATTTTCCATCCAACAACATCGATCATTGACTCAAAGCTAAGATCTGACATTAAACCCATAGACCGGAGCTGGAGCATACATAAGAAAGCGAGGAAACAAGAAACAGAGTCATCAGCAGTCAGCTGAATAACTCATGTGCTTAAATAAACCAGATTATTCTCAAACTCATCGGTGTTAAGACCATCGAGCGATAAATAGAACGTGGTATACACGCCGCAGAAGGGAGGTCGAAACGACCTGTCAGCATCAATTAAATAGGTATTTACGAAGCAATAACGTGTCTGATAACACTAGTTCTGGGTCGACGACTTGGAAAAGATTCGCGAGCGCCGTTTAACACTGACACAAAGGACAACGGTGAGGATAAAAGCCGTTAACTCGGCCACCGCTCGAGGAAGCCCATCCGTTGTCAATGCCAATGCAATTTGCAGCGCAATTGCTATCCCAAGAATTATGTTCATTCCATTTACTCACGTTATTGTCCTAGAGACATTATGGTGAGCATTGAGCGAAGAGAAAATTCCGTTTTGGACTATGAAATAACCACATAATTGGATTGCGTGCTAGAAAGCCACGATTTAACTTGTGCTCGTGATACCTTAATACCCGAAGACAACAGAGATTCTGGCATATCATAGTAAGCAACAGGGTGCTTAAATTTTGCAAGTGATGTCGTAGTAAGGTCTATATCTAATTGATCGTTTTTTAATTTCACTTGATCAATCACTCGTTGCACAACCGCCACCGGACGTGCGCCATAGTCATCACTACGCACTGGGACGACAATTGATTGCACAACCTCAGGGCGCGCGTTTAACACGGCTTCTATTTCTTCGCAGTGAATATTTTCGCCACCCGATATAAATAAATTATCTGCTCTTCCAATGACTTGGAGCTCTTGAGCTGCGCTCCACCGACCAAGATCCTTCGTATCAAACCAGCCATCGACCAAGGCTAAAGGCAGAATATTCCCTTGATGGTAGTAACCCGATGACAGTACCGAGCCTTTAACCCATATATGCCCATCAATTAGCTTTACCTCACGGTGGGGTAACGGAATCCCGGATGATGCATCTTCATTCGCCTGCTTTGCCGTCACCGTTGACGCCGTCTCGGTCATCCCGTAGCCCATCCACATATCAATACCCAATTCACGGGCACTTTGAATCAAATCATTAGAAATATGGCTTCCGCCCAACAACACACGTTTGAGTTGATTCGGCAGTCGTTGATCGATAATCCGTTTTAATTGAGTGACCACCAATGAGGCGTGGCTTACATCTGAAATATCTTCACTAAACTGGCCGCCTCCAACCTTAAGTTGAGCTCCCGTCGACAACCAACGCCACACGATGGCTAACCCAGAAACATGAAACATCGGCAGGCTCAGCAACCAGCGATCACTGGGTGAAAAAGCAAAGCGCTCGAGAAGACCCGTCGCTGAGGCAAGGTGTTGCTCGGTGGTGTGCACCACCGCTTTCGGTTTGCCGGTTGAACCTGAGGTAAAGATGATTGAAGCGATTTGATGGGGGGATAGTTCGTGAATCGCATTGTTGTGAATAGCATAATCGTGAATAGTATTGCCGTGCATAACATTGCCGTGAATAGCATCGTCATTAACAGCTTGCTCGTGCTCACTATGCTCACAACCCCCCTCGATTGGTTGCGTGTTGATAAACGTTACGTCACGGTCAAAACTGGACGCAGACCATTCAAGTGCCGTATCGCTGCACCACCATAGGTAAGCACGTTCGGATTTAGAATAAAGCGTCGTCAATTTAGCGTTCATGCCCGTTACTGGCTGCCTGGCCACTAACACAGGCAAACACCCTTGGGCAAGGCAAGCAAGATAAGCAAACAACAATGCTGGTTCAGCGCGTCCGATAAGACAAACCACGGTGTTTTTTTCTACGCCAGCCTTCACAAGTGCTAACTGGTATTGGGAAACGACCCGCTGGACTTGTTGCCAACTGTACTCACCATCAGGGGTCAATAACGCGGTTTCATTCGGTGTTTGTCGCACCCAAGCGTTCAGACCCGTTGTATTGTTCATTGTCGACTCTTTCATTTTCGCTTGCCGCTCTTCCTTATCACTCGCACTGCCACTATCGACCAAATTCGCCCAAATGTAAGCACTATCGCCTAAGCATTAGCATTAGCATTAGCATTATGATTATGACCTAAACATAAACACTATGACTGCCAATACAGTGACTGCTCACTGAGCATCGATACCGGCAGTTCACAACCAGGCCATGCTGTCTCCAGCTGGGCAGCGAATAACTGCATTGTATCCAACCCTGGGGTTTCATTGGGTAGCTGCCACTGAGAAAAACGAGCAAGCTGATTTAGGCCAACGCTGCTTTCTAGGCTTGAACTGATGACCACTTGTATGTCTTGATTGTGCGCCTCTTCAATAATCCGGATGCATTTATCCAAACTGCCAACAAGCGTCGGTTTGATCACTATTGCTTTCGCACTTTTCAACGATGGCACGGTAAAGTCCGCCTGCCGCGCGGCGTCTTGCAAGGTTTCATCCCACGCAATAGCAATACCCGTTTCAGCCGCGAATGAAACACTACTATCGGCATCGCGACACGGCTCTTCAATAAAGGCAATGCGAGCGCGCAATGCTGGGGCGATATAAGAAGCAAACTTTTTCGCTTTATCCAAGCTCCACGCTCTGTTGGCATCCAGCCTCAGCGTTAAGTCTGGAATCGACTCTAAAAACAAGCTGACAATCATGCCATCGCGAATCGCCTCGTACATCCCCACCTTAATTTTTGCCACTTTACGCCCAGACATAGTATTAAGCACGGGCAACAATTCATCAGGATCCCCCGAACACAGAGGCGCAGCTTGATGGTTTCCTTTTTCAGGTAATCGCGCCGATAACTCCATCAATGCGGCGGACATACCAAATGCAACCGAGGGAAAGCAGTCTTCGAGGTCCAAGGCTTGGTTATTGACCCAAGCCTCTAAGCATGCCTGGGCTTGACCACCCGCCTGTTCAATCGACTCTTCGCTAAAGCCCGGCAGCGGCGATATTTCGCCTAATGCACGCTTGTCATGCTCCTTCAGCTCAACAATCCAACCTTCACGAGTCGTCAGTTTGTTGTCTCGCAAGATCACCCCACTGTCCATTGGTAGGCTGTAGCGAATAAGTTTTGCTTGTTTCATGGTAGGCATCCCATGTTAGTTTGAAAGAAGGCGTTGAGGTTCGAGTAACAGCGACATCGAGAGCTCGCATCACGGCTCCCTCAGGCTCTATGGATATAGGGTCTGAGGGAGGTTCGTCACGTTACATTCTCTGATTAACTAAGAAAGCCTTAGCGAGGCAGTCAATCCAACGTGAAAACAGATCAAGCTCTATGATTGCTTAAGGGTTACGTGGAAATTTATTGAAGTCAGGACGGCGTTTCTCGTTAAAGGCATTGCGTCCTTCTTGACCTTCTTCCGTCATATAGAACATCATCGTCGCGTTTCCAGCAAGCTCTTGCAGGCCAGCTTGGCCATCACAATCCGCGTTCAATGCCGCTTTCAAACAACGCAGCGCCATTGGGCTATGTTGCAACACTTCACGAGACCAGCGGATGGATTCTTTTTCAAGATCAGCAACAGGTACTACGGTGTTCACCAGTCCCATTTCTACCGCTTCTTGCGCATCATAGAAACGGCATAAGAACCAAATCTCACGCGCTTTTTTCTGGCCTACGATACGAGCCATGTAAGAAGCACCCCATCCGCCATCGAACGAGCCTACTTTAGGTCCCGTCTGGCCAAACTGGGCATTGTCTGCTGCAATGGTCAAGTCACACATCATATGAAGCACATGGCCTCCGCCCACAGCCCAACCCGCAACCGCGGCAATAACAGGCTTAGGACAGGTGCGTATTTGACGTTGGAAATCGAGCACGTTTAGATGATGTGTACCGGTGTCATCTTGATAACCGCCGTAGTCGCCACGAATCGATTGGTCGCCACCAGAACAAAATGCTTTCTCTCCGAGCCCGGTCAAGATGATCACGCCGACATTTTCGTCGTAACGAGCATCCGCTAATGCACGAATCATTTCTTGCACTGTACGAGGGGTAAATGCGTTATGTACTTGCGGTCGCGCAATGGTGATCTTAGCGATACCATCTTCCGATTTATGATAATGAATGTCTTCAAAATCACAGGTAACGTCTGCCCAGTTTACGGGTGCATAGAGTTCTTCTTCGGTTAATCCAACTGTTTTTGCCATGGTATGTTCCAATGTTAGCCACCGTTTAATACGGTGTATTTAGATACTCGAGCAGAGCCGCGGCAAACGCCTTGGGGTGCTCTTTGTGAACGTTATGCCCTGCTTGCTCAATGATACGATGTTCAATATCGCTCGACTGAGCCAGCGCGGTAAATTTTTTATCCTGCTCGCCACTGATGAACAGAGGTTGGCGGCCTGATGAGAAGTGAAGCTGTTGCACGCTATCTAATAAGTAGGGCTGGCGTCCTAATGATGTCGCGTCCATCATTTCACTGAGCTTTCCACCTAGGTTAACACTTCGCTTTGCAATCAAAAGTTGTCTTTGCTCATGATTTAATGAAGAAAAGACAGGTTGCTGATACCAGTCGACTAAAACGTCTACGATATTTTCATTTTTAAATCGTGCAGCCCAGACCTGATCGGCTTGTAAGCGTATTTTTCGCTGGCTCAGATCGGCGATACCGAAGTTCCCCCCCTCAATCACCAGGCCTATTATCGGGTTATTTGTTAGCACACCGTTAGTTATCGCACTGTTAGTTATCACACTGTCGGTTACCGAACTATTGGCTATCTGATGAGCAATGAGGGCTCGATTGTCTGCCCCAGTTTTTCTGTGCTGGTATTCAGTCAAAAAATACATCAATAGTCGAGCACCAAGTGAATAGCCAACCAGACAAATCGGATGTGTGTCACTGAACCGTTGCGCCACCAGCGTCTCTTGAATCGCGGTATCAATCGCAGCGCAAGCCTCGTCAAAACCAGCACACGGTACGTGAACACTCTTACCATGTCCGGGCAGATCCAGCAGTAGCCGCGGGTAGTCGGTAAACTCCACCACCACAGACGACCAGTCGTCAGTTGAGCCAAGAAAACCATGCACGAAGACCAACAGTGGGCGCTCACATTGTGGATTATTTACCGCCAAGAACTCGCCATTTAATTGAGTATTATTCAGGGAGGCATCTTTTGATGTCATCACGTTATGGTGGCGTCATTTTACTTGCAGAAGGTCGACTCACACCTTCTGGCACATTAAGACTCATAGCGTGCTGAGAGAGTTCACGGATAATGTGGCCCACTTCATCACTCGGGGTTATGACTTCAATTAACAAGGTTCCTGAGCCATTAGCTAGATGAGAGGTTAACGTAGACTCAAGTTCGCTTTTCGATTTAGGGTGACTATAGGCCAAGTTAAACTGTGCCGCCGCATGTTTGAATTGATAACCATGGGGCATTTGATAACACGCACTCTTTTGCTCGGCGGGAACCGGGAGCAAATCAAAAATAGCGCCGCCATCATTGTTGGTGACAACGATAACATTGGGCTGAGTCTCATTCGTCAACAACGCTAATGAGTTTAGGTCATAAAGTAACGAGGTGTCGCCAAGATAGAGTACTAAAGAAGAGTCATCTACTCGCGTGATACCACTTGCGGTCGCTACCAAGCCATCAATACCCGACGCACCTCTATTGCTAAACGTTTCGAGTCCTTGCATGGATGACACCATATCCACTAAGCGCACAATAAGGCTGTTGCCTAAGAACACCCGTGTCCCTTCGGGCAATGCCTGAACGCTTCGCGCCACGTCAAATTCAGACAGCGTGTCACGTGGTGATAGCCTCATACTCATCGCTTGAGCATAGGGCTTAAGGTCTCTAGCCCAGCCATAGAAATTTGAGGTCGTAAAGGTGAGAATAGCGGCGTCTAACCACGATTTAACGTCAACATTAAGGTGCATCATCGGCAGGTGATCTGGGTTTAGACGATCGCAGTACTCCGTCAATAAGATGCACTGGGTACCAGCATTGACTTGCTTCGCCAGCCATTGATTGAGGCGTTTAGAGACAAATCGAGCGCCAACTTGCAACACAACCTCGCACTCAGAAAGCCGCTGTTTCGCATCCATGTTTTGCAACCAAAGATCATAATGTTGCCAGTCGCTACTTTGACCAGATTGTGGGTCAAATAAAATCGGCCACCCTAGTTGCTTCGCGAAAGTTTTCGCTTTACTGGCTGTTCGAAGATCGACATTACCAACAATAATTACGCCTTTTTTACTCACAAGATCGAGCGAAGGCATTGTAGCCAAATGGTCGTGGATAGGCGACGACCCATAATCCACATACGCCGTGTTACCTTGCCACCAGCTTTGGATAGAGCGACAATAATCCTCAAAGATTGATTTGTCTTCCCCACCATAAAGCGGTTCTGGAAATGGGCAATTGATATGAAGGCTGCCACCATGTTGGCGCTGATATTCCATCGCGTGATCAACGGTGGTTAATAACCAATTCAATGACACTTCCGTACTTGGGGAAGGCAAAGCGACGGCCTTAGACACATGATTGGAAAAAATTCCGGTTTGCACAATGGCTTGATTTGCGCCACATTCAAGGAGCTCAAGCGGCCTATCGGATGTCAGTAGGATCAACCGTTCTTTGGTTAACATCGATTCAGCCACGGCAGGCAATAGATTCGCAACGGCGGTACCAGAGGTCACAACCACCGCAACGGCATGTTGTGTCGCCTTAGCGATCCCTAACGCCAGAAACCCTAAACCACGCTCGTCAAAATGGTGATGAAGTGTGAACCCTCCATGAGCGACGGCTTCTAATGTCAACGGCGTGGAGCGAGACCCTGGAGCGATACAAAGGTGACGCACCCCTTTTCGATACAGCTCCTCCAACATCACTTGAGTCCACAACCGGTTAAGCGCTGCCTGATGATTCATCATGATGCTACGCCAAGGGGCGGATGCTCTGAAATAAGGCTCAGTAGCGTCGACATCTTTTTATCCAGCTCTTGCCACTCATGCTCAGCCACCGAGCCGGGAACAATTCCCGCGCCCGCAAAAAGTTGCATTTGGTCGTTAACCAGTAACGCACTACGAATTGCTACACAAAACTCTGCACTTTCGTGGCTAAGGTAGCCAACTGAACCCGCGTACCAGCCTCGAGCAAACGGCTCGTGCTGCTCAATATATTGCATCGCCGCTTGACGAGGTAAACCTGCAACGGCAGCCGTGGGCTGCAACGCCTGTAATAGCTGTACGCCATTGATTCCCGAATCCAAGCGCGCATGGATATTACGTTTTAAATGCTGAACTTTTCTCAAACGAACCAGCCGAAGCTCTTCCTCTACTTCCACGGAACGAGAATGCGGGGCTAAGCTCTGCAGGATGTCATCCACCACATACTGGTTTTCATTGATGTTTTTTGCATCTTGAGTCAACCAGTTAGAGAGTTTCATATCAAGTGATGCATTGCCACCACGACCTATCGTGCCCGCTAGCGCTTCCGTCTCTAGCTCTTGTCCGCGGCGTCGATATAGGCGCTCAGGCGTTGAACCGACAAAGCTATGTGACGGTGACAATGCCATTAGAAAATGGAAACTATGATGGTTTTTTAGATAACTGGCTTTAAGAAGCTGAGCGGGTGATATTGGTGTTTGAAGATCAATTGAGGTCTTTCTTGCCAGCACAACTTTCTTGAATTTGTCGTCTTCAATACCTTGTAGGACGTCATCGACCAAATCGCGCCACTGGGATTCATTCGGTGTGTGTGTCACCGCCATAACGGACGAGGCTAGTGGTGCCAATTCTTGTGGTGTCGCAATCAATCGTTGTAGCGCGAGTATTGACGTTTCTTTTGCCATGCCGATGTTAACGGCAAGACGCCAGCCTGTATCAAAGCGAATCAACTCTATTTGCGGCAAAAAGAAAAACGCAGACATGCAGCGACGGTTTTTTTCAGTATGCCCGTCAAAAGAACGGCCGCCCCAGACTCTTTGATCTCGACCTAGGATCGCATAAGCCGGTGCAGGCTCAGAAAAGGTGTGCAACTGCCCCAGTGCCACCACTTCCTCGCGAGTATCACGAGACTGCCAATAGAACTTAGGATAATGAGGTTGGGCATCTAACCAATCGATCGTTGGTGTCTTGGGATTGCCACCCAGCGGTTGTTCGAGACGCTTGATCCCTGATGGTACATTCTTCAATTTTTCAAGAAGCTGGACAATAGCTTGTTTTAAATGAGACAAATCAACCTCAAAACGATTTATTTTATATTAATTATATAGGTTAACTATAGATACAGAAGCTACTGTATTTATACCTACAGGATAGATCAAGCATCATCACTTTAATTTGTTGGTCTTGTGCCGTAGTACGAGACAACCGGATTCATATCAACACTTTATTTGACACTTTTCTTAGATTTTTATTCTATAAAAATCCAATCTGGTGTAATTTGGTAAAGAAATTATCGGATTTTTAGGAACATAACAATGAAAAATATCGAGATGTCGTCAAAACTCGATAATGTCTGCTACGACATTCGAGGACCAGTACTCAAACATGCTAAACGCATGGAGGAAGAGGGGCATAAAATCCTGAAGCTTAATATAGGAAACCCCGCCCCTTTTGGTTTTGACGCCCCCGATGAAATCTTAGTCGATGTGATAAGAAACTTACCAACATCGCAAGGTTATTGTGATTCCAAAGGTATATACTCCGCTCGCAAGGCTGTGGTTCAACATTACCAAAAAAGAGGCATCCATAGCCTAGACGTCGAAGACGTGTATATCGGTAATGGTGTCTCTGAGCTTATTGTAATGGCGATGCAAGCTCTGTTAAACAACGGAGATGAAATGTTAGTTCCCGCTCCTGACTATCCACTATGGACAGCAGCGGTCTCTCTCTCTGGCGGCAACCCCGTTCACTACCTATGTGATGAGGAGTCGGACTGGTACCCTGACCTTGATGACATTAAGAGAAAAATCACCCCGAAGACTCGCGGCATTGTT
Organism: Vibrio sp. 10N.261.51.F12; assembly: GCF_041471725.1. Lineage (NCBI taxonomy): Bacteria > Pseudomonadati > Pseudomonadota > Gammaproteobacteria > Vibrionales > Vibrionaceae > Vibrio > Vibrio sp. 10N.261.51.F12. Next base: position 19,159 of record NZ_JBFROV010000011.1, read on the forward strand.
CTAATCAACCCGAACAACCCAACCGGCGCGGTTTACAGTCGTGATTTTTTACTCGAGGTCATTGAGATTGCACGTCAACACAAGCTGATTATTTTTGCTGACGAAATCTACGATAAAGTGCTCTATGACGGCGCCACTCACATCCCTGTCGCAACACTCGCTGAGGATGTACTTGTCCTCACCTTCAATGGTTTATCCAAGTCCTATCGCGTATGTGGTTTTCGTGGCGGCTGGATGTTCTTAACAGGGCCAAAGGAGCATGCCGTCGGCTATATCGCCGGCTTAGAAATGTTGGCGTCGATGCGATTATGTGCCAATGTGCCCATGCAACACGCCATACAAACGGCCTTGGGTGGATATCAGAGTATCAATGAGCTCATATTACCTGGGGGACGCTTACTAGAGCAACGTGACAAGGCCTACGAACTCATCACACAGATACCTGGTATTTCTTGTGTGAAGCCTAAAGGGGCGATGTACCTGTTTCCTAAGATTGATACCAAGATGTACAACATCAAAGATGATCAACGTATGGTGCTCGATTTCCTCAAGCAAGAAAAAGTACTGCTAGTACAAGGAACGGGATTCAACTGGCCAAAGCCTGATCACTTCAGAATAGTGACGCTACCCCATGTCGAAGACCTTGAGCTCGCAATCGGTCGATTTGAGAAGTTCCTGACAACTTATAGCCAGTAACTCTTTCATATTATTATTAATAAGCCTATTCTTATTGAATGCCGCGCCGTGAGGTGCGGCATTTTTTTAAGGAGTACATTGCATGGATGACCGCAGTCACAAAGAAAGTCACTTTTTCGCCCACCTTGCTAGAATGAAGCTAATCCAACGCTGGCCACTCATGCGCTCAGTATCGAGTGAAAACATCTCAGAGCATAGCCTTCAGGTCGCTTTTGTCGCTCATGCCTTAGCCATTATCAAAAACAAAAAATTTGGCGGAGCAACGAATCCTGAACGGATTGCTATCTTAGCGATGTATCATGATACAAGTGAAGTGTTAACGGGCGACCTTCCGACGCCGGTTAAATACTACAACCCTGATATCGCCAAAGAATACAAAAAAATTGAAGCCGCCGCTGAGCAGAAGCTCCTATCAATGCTACCAGAAGAATTCCAAGAAGATTTTAAACCTTTTGTTATATCGAATTGTGCTTACGAAGAAGACACCAAAATTGTTAAGCAAGCGGATTCACTTTGTGCTTATTTAAAGTGCCTCGAAGAACTCAGTGCGGGCAACCACGAATTTGCTCTGGCCAAGAAACGACTCGATCAAACGTTAGAATCCATCAAAACCGACGAAATGACGTATTTTTTAAATACCTTTGCACCAAGTTTTGAATTGTCACTCGATGAGATTAGCTAACCGATTTGAACGACACCGTTTTATATGAATGACACATCCATCAGTTTAGAGAGTGTGGTAATACAATGGATCTAGAGCAACCCGTTGTTTGGCAATCAAGACATAGCGATGAACATAAACTTCGACGCAATGATCACCGAGATCCCTACCAGCGGGATCGCGCACGGGTACTACATTCCGCTGCGTTTAGACGCCTGCAAGCAAAAACCCAAGTCCATGGCACCGGGGGCAATGACTTCCACAGAACTCGACTTACGCATTCGCTCGAAGCCGCTCAAATTGGTTCAGGCATTGTGTCGCACCTACGCCAAAAGCAGCCTGAGTATACAAGGCTGTTACCAAGTGATGCGTTAATTGAAACCTTGTGCCTCGCGCATGATATTGGCCATCCTCCTTATGGCCATGGCGGCGAAGTTGCCCTCAATTATATGATGCGAGACTATGGTGGCTTCGAGGGCAATGCGCAAACGTTTCGCATTGTGACTCAGCTTGAACCTTACACTGAACACCATGGGATGAATCTCACCCGGCGGGCATTACTGGGTTTACTCAAATACCCCGCGTGTCTCAGCCAAACCTGCGCACGCACCCTGCCAGAACCGGTTCGACACCAACGTCAATTAAAAGCAAAAAACTGGTCACCAGCCAAAGGTATCTACGATCAAGACAAGGCTCAATTTGACTGGGTAACGCAACCGTTAAGTCAGGCCGATCGACAAAATCTTCAACAGATGCGCCTAGCAAAAACGGAGGCCTATCAACACAACAAAACCAAATTTAAGTCGTTAGATTGCTCGATTATGGAACTCGCCGATGACATTGCTTACGGCGTACATGATTTAGAAGACGCGATCGTGTTGGAATTAATCACAAAAGAAATCTGGCGTCGCGGTATTGAGAGTAAGCTGCAATTACAGAGCAACGTGTGGTTCAACAAGCATTTCAACGACATTACGGACTTACTGTTTTCAGGCAAGCACTACCAACGAAAGGACGCCATTGGCGGTATCGTGAATGCCCTACTGACCAGCATTTCCGTATCAGCGCACCGCCACTCCGCATTCGATAGCCCTTTACTCAATTTTAATGCCTACCTAGAACCCGAAATGGCGCATGTGCTCGATATCCTAAAACAGTTTGTGAGCGAATACGTGATACAGGTGCCTCGAGTGCAGATTTTTGAATATAAGGGTCAGCAGATTATTATGGATCTCTTCGAGGCATTCAGCGCCGATCCAGAACGGCTATTACCTGAATCAACTAAAGCGACCTGGTTGCAAGCCAGCGGTTACCAGGATCAAGGAATGCGAGTGATCGCCGATTATATTTCAGCAATGACGGACGGGTACGCGCAAAGAATGCATCAACAGTTATTTGCGGCGCATTCACACTTGTAATACACAGCCTGTCATTAAAGCCCCCCTAATCGCCTTTGCGATGCCGACGTAAGACAAGCGAAAAACAGAACGACAGAGTTACTGGTAGTTCTGCTCAAATACACCAGGTGGCATTTGCGAAATATGAAACTCAATCATTTGTTCAAATGCATAAATAAGAGAACTAAAATCCTGCTCTGGTTCTAGGATCGATAAGACATGGTAACCAGCCTCGACCGTCGACAATGCGTTACTGGTTGGCGCCTTTCTAATTCGGTAATCCCCCTCTAAGTCGAGTGGTAACTGCACGAGCGGTAGGGCGTGAAGATTGGTGGACAATGTCCACATTTTAAAGGCTTTCTTCCAGGTCCCATCTAGCAAGATAATACGAAGTGGCCTAGGATCACTGTTCTTCACAAGCTCAGAGATTGGGGTAGATTGCTCACTAAGAAATAAGACACAGGTTCGCACACTCGTATCGCTGAGTAACGAGTTGAGGTCATTATGATCGGTAAAGTTTTCACCGATAAACAAACGAGTGTTCGGTAATGATAACTGAAGGATTTTTGCAGTACCAAGTGGCCGTTTTTCTTCACTAGAATGCTGTAAGATAATCAACTCAGAGTCACAATGAACCGATGTAATCCATTGACAAATACAGGCTCGTTTTGCTTTTAAACATTGAGGACAATATCGCAACATGACTTTTTCTTTCGTCATAAGACTGGCTCTCATCTCACTATTTTGCTTAGTGTTACAAATCCCCGAGATCCAACATTGGGTGATATGGGACCGAGGGTTAATTTCTAACGGTGAATGGTGGCGGATAGTAACAGGAAATTTCTCACACACCAACCTTGCACATCTAGCCATGAACTTGGCTGGGCTTGTTGTGATTTGTTACCTCTTCACACCAACGAAAAAAGCACTCTATGTTCTGCTGGCGCTGTTATCGCTAACGATCGGGCTTGGGCTTCTATTAACCCCGCTCAACGCTTACTTAGGACTTTCTGGGGTGTTACATGGCTTATTTGCTTATTGGGCGCTGAGCGAATGTCTCGGAGGAAGAAAAAACAGTATATGGTTGATAGTCGGTGTTGTCGCTAAGGTCACATGGGAGACATTATTCGGTGCGTCTCAATCAACGATAGACCTGATTGCCGCCAATGTTGCGACCGAAGCCCATGCAATAGGTACCGTCGCAGGGCTTCTTTTTTCGTTAGGCTATTGGTTATACAACCGAGTACCTTTACAACAAAATTCGTGAACGATTTTTCTCAACGGTCGCTGGACCGACCCCTTTTACATGAGTGAGATCATCGATCGTTTTGAACTCTCCATGTTTGTCGCGGTACTCCACGATGCTTTTTGCTTTTTCAATGCCAATCCCACTTAGCAAGGCCGCAATTTCATCAGGATCAGCTTGATTGACATTGACCGTAATATCGATACCTTCCAACTTATCAGCGTTTGCTGCAAAACTGGTTGATAATGGGCTCAATGTGAATAAAACCACAAGCCATGCTGACAGTAGTACTTTCATCGTAACTTCCTTTCTAGTTAATGAAGTTTCAAAGTACACGCCAACATAGGAATAACCAGTAAGCAAAGCTCAAAATAAAACGGGTCGCTTTCGCGACCCGTTTTTAGTTTATTATCAATTGCACAATTACTGTGAACTCACCACGTTTATAATGGCAAAGTCGATGTCATTATTCTGCAACGATAAGGTACTCAATTTCTGTATTCTTACGAAGGATCGTTAATACAGAAGCAAGGTCTTGTTGTGTTGCCGCTCGCTCCATTTGAGCGCCAATTTGCTCGTTGTACATTGGATCGGCGTTTGCTGCTACCTTACTTAGTTCGATAACAACCACATTACCTTCAGCATCTTTTGCTTGAGCAAAAGTTACTTCGCCTTCCGCTGGTTTTGCCATCGCAAATACCGTACCCGCCAAAGCAGAACTACGGTCGATAGCTTCTAGCTCACCAAAGCTCAATGCATTTGCCGTCAATGCGTCTGTTTTGCCTTCTTTCAGCTCGTTAACCAATTGAACACCGAGCGCCATCGCAGCTTGCTCACCTTTAACATTTGCTAACTGTGATTTAACTTGCTCACTGACTTCTTCCAGTGGAAGAACCGTTTCATTGCGTACTTCTTCAACTCGAACCACGACAATATGCTCAGGTTCAACTTCCATTGCTTCTGAGTTCAGGCCGTCTTCTTTTACTTCAGGAGACTGAAGCGCTTGCATAACGGCTTGATTTTGAAGAATAGCAGGCACGTCAGCAAGAGAAACGAAATCTGTTGTCACGACTTTTTGGTTAATTGCTGATGCAGCGTCATCTAATGAATCTGGGTATTCAAAGGCAATTTTTTCCAGTTCATTTTGCAGATTATAAAAATCATCAACCGCAAGCTGATCCGCTAGCTCAGAAACAATTTCATCTTTCACTTCTGCAAGTGGTTTAGACTCTGATGCCTTGATTTCATCAAGTTGAATAATGTGGTAACCAAAGTCTGATTTGACTAATTGCGTTCTATCACCAACATTTTGAAGGGCAAATGCCGCCTCTTCGAAAGCAGGATCCATCACATCACGTTCAATCCAACCCAGAGAGCCACCTTCTTCAGCACTGCCGAAATCGTCTGACTTTTCTTGAGCCAAAGTCGCAAAGTCAGCACCTGCGTTTAGTTCGTCTAGAATCGCTTGTGCTTTCGCTTCGTCATCGCCTTGGATAAGGATGTGACTCACTTTACGTTGCTCAGCCGTCGAGTACTTATCTAGATGCTCATTATAATACTGAGTCACTTGCTCATCTGAAATATCAACGTTGCCTTTCAATGCTTGAGCAGACAGCTCTACATAAGAGATTTTCAACTGCTCAGGGCGAGTAAACTGCGCTGGGTTAGCATCGTAATATTGTTGAATTTCTTCTTCAGTCAATGATGCTTGTTTAGAGAAATCGGCAAGAGACAGTGTCAGTGTTTTGATATCTCGTGTTTGAGTCAGAAGCTGGCTTTGCAGCTCAATCTCACTTGGAAGGGTAAACTCACTGCCTTGCAATGCAGAAAGCAGCTGATTACGTACGATGTCTGTGCGCAGATACTCAGCAAAGCTGTCAGCACTGAATCCAGCGCGTCTCAGGGTTGCTTGGTAGATATCTTGGTCAAACTTACCATCGCTTTGAAATTGTGGCATTTCAAGAATCATCTGGCGAATTTGAGCATCACCAATACGAAGTCCTAGTGACTCTGCATGTTGCTCAAGTAACACGTCGTTAATCATGCGATCAAGCACAGACTTACGGAACGATTCCACATAATTCGGATCAGCCAGTAACGTCGAAAAATAATCCCCCATTTGTGATTGCATTCGATTCCGCTCATTTTGATAAGCTTGCTCAAATTCACCACGACTGATCTCAACATTTCCAACTTTTGCTGCCGTGTTACCACTGCCACCTGTGATGTAGCTGCCTACGCCCGCAAACACAAAAGATAGGATAATGAGTCCAAGGATAATCTTAACTGCGATACTATTCACGCCTTCGCGCATTCGCTCCATCATAATTTTATTACTCTCCAGATAGGAAGGTTTATCTTCTACTGAATAGGATAATATCAGAAAAAGAAATGCGCATCAGTAAGATGCGCATATTTAAAAAAGGGTGGCTTTTCGAGCCGCTCAAACCCTATTTAAGGTCTGATTTTTGTTCAGTTAATAAGCAATTTGCTTCCAACTGTAACAATTGATTAGTTACAAGCGTCTTTCAGCGCTTTACCTGCTTTAAATGCGGGTACTTTTGCTTCTGCGATTTGGATTTCATCACCCGTTTTTGGGTTACGACCGGTGCGAGCGGCACGAGTACGTACGCTGAATGTACCAAAGCCAACTAGTGCAACTTGATCGCCATCTTCTAGAGTAGTACTTACTGCTTCGATGAATGCGTCTAATGCACGTCCAGCTGAAGCTTTAGATAGGTCTGCGTTTTCTGCAATTTTTTCTACTAATTGAGTTTTGTTCACTGTGTTTCCCCTTAAGTGTTACCGAGTTATTATTTTGGAAAAGGTAACGTTAGTTCCGTTCTAGTAATAAAAGACTCTAAGCCTTGTCTATCAAGGGTTCAGAGTTACATAGCTAAAGTTAGTGCTACAAAAAAACGCTGACAAGCTTTTTTTACTTATCAGCGTATTTCTTTTATCTAAATTTGGAGCGCATCACTATTTTACAGGCTCAAACGCAGCCCCGAGGGGTGCTCGCTCTAGTGCAATTTCTAGAACATCATCAATCCATTGCACTGGGATCACTTTCAAATCAGCAATAACGTTGTCTGGAATCTCTTCCAAATCACGTTCATTGTCCTTAGGAATTAGCACGGTTTTGATTCCGCCACGGTGTGCCGCTAGGAGTTTTTCCTTTAGGCCACCGATAGGAAGCACTTCACCACGAAGCGTGATCTCACCGGTCATTGCTACCTCAGCTTTGACTGGATTCCCCGTTAAGCTAGACACCAATGCTGTACACATAGCAATACCTGCACTCGGTCCATCTTTTGGTGTTGCCCCTTCTGGAACATGGACGTGAATATCACGTTTTTCATAAAAATCGGTATTGATACCCAATTTGTCGGCTCGCGATCGCACGACGGTCATGGCGGCTTGAATAGACTCTTGCATCACATCACCAAGCGAACCTGTTTGCGTCAGCTTACCTTTGCCAACCATTGATTCAGTTTCAATAGTGAGCAGATCACCACCAACTTCGGTCCACGCCAGTCCAGTAACTTGACCTACTCGGTTACTGTCATCGGCTTTACCAAAGTCGCAACGCTGCACACCAAGGAACTCTTTCAAGTTTTCTTGGTTAACAATCACTTGCTTCAGTTCAGGCTTAAGAAGAATGTTCTTCACCGCTTTACGACAAATCTTAGAGATCTCGCGCTCAAGGCTACGCACACCCGCTTCACGCGTGTAATAACGAATAATGCCAAGGATTGCTGAATCTTCAATCTCAATCTCATGGGGTTTCAAGCCATTACGTTGCACCTGCTTGTCCACTAGGTGACGTCGCGCAATGTTTAGCTTTTCATCTTCCGTGTAACCAGATAAACGAATCACTTCCATACGATCAAGCAAAGGACCTGGAATATTCATCGAGTTCGACGTCGCCACAAACATCACGTCAGAGAGATCGTAATCAACTTCGAGGTAATGGTCGTTGAATGCCACATTCTGTTCAGGGTCAAGTACTTCTAACAATGCTGATGATGGATCACCTCGCATGTCTGAGGCCATCTTGTCGATTTCATCCAGCAAGAACAATGGGTTTTTCACGCCCACTTTCGACATTTTTTGGATCAGCTTACCCGGCATAGAACCGATGTAGGTACGTCTATGGCCGCGAATCTCAGCTTCATCTCGAACGCCACCCAATGCCATACGAGTATACTTACGCCCCGTAGCGGCCGCGATAGAGCGTCCTAATGAGGTTTTACCGACACCCGGAGGACCGACTAGACACAGAATAGGGCCCTTGAGTTTATTAATACGGTTTTGAACCGCCAAATACTCAAGAATGCGTTCTTTCACTCGCTCAAGGCCATAATGGTCTTCGTTCAGCACTTCTTCGGCTTTTGCTAGGTTCTTTTTCACTTTAGAACGCTTTGCCCAAGGTACACCGACCATCCAGTCAATATAACTGCGAACCACGGTCGCTTCCGCCGACATTGGTGACATCATTTTGAGCTTTTGAAGCTCTTGTTCTGTCTTTTCTTTTGCTTCTTGAGGCATTTTCGATTCTTCAATCTTTGCCTTAAGAGTTTCAAATTCGTCAGGTGCGTCGTCTAAGTCGCCCAGTTCTTTCTGAATCGCTTTCATTTGCTCATTCAGATAGTACTCGCGCTGAGATTTTTCCATCTGCTTTTTAACGCGACCACGAATGCGCTTCTCAACTTGCAGAAGGTCTATCTCAGACTCCATCTGCCCCATCAAGAACTCTAAGCGCTCAGACACATCAAGTAACTCGAGCACTTGTTGTTTATCAACAAGTTTCAATGGCATATGCGCAGCGATGGTATCCGCTAGGCGTGCTGCTTCATCAATGCCGCTCAGTGACGTCAACACTTCTGGTGGGATTTTTTTATTGAGCTTAATAAACCCTTCGAACTGATCAATAGCACTGCGAACAATCACTTCTTCTTCGCGTTCTTCAAGTTCTGGGGTAATAAGGAACTCAGCGTCCGCCATGAAGAACTCTTCATCACGGTAAGAATTTATTTTTGCTCTCTGCTGCCCTTCAACAAGAACTTTGACCGTTCCATCAGGGAGTTTTAGCAATTGAAGAATTGTGGCAACGGTGCCAGTCGTGAAAAGGTCTTCAATCGTTGGTTCTTCAGTATCTGCTTCTTTTTGAGCGACGAGTAGTATCTGCTTGTCATTGTCCATTGCCGCTTCTAAGCAACTAATTGACTTTTCGCGACCAACAAACAAAGGGATTACCATATGTGGGTAGACCACAACATCGCGCAGAGGCAATACCGGGATTTCAATACGCTCGGAACGTTCCAAGTTCATATTATTCTCTCTTCCGCTTAGTATTATTTTCTGTATATGGGGGCGTATTCGTTGGATTCAATAAAAGAATAAAAAAAAGGAGGTATCCAATACCTCCTTTTCTATTACTATCGCAATTTAGTCTGCACTTGCAACCTGATTATCATTGCTGCTGTAGATAAGTAGCGGTTCTGACTCACCATTTATCACACTTTCATCAATAACAACCTTGCTCACGTCTGTGGCAGATGGCAGTTCATACATTGTTTCTAGAAGGACACCTTCTAGAATCGAACGTAGACCACGAGCACCCGTTTTACGATCCATTGCTTTTTTAGCAATCGCTCGAAGTGCATCTTCACGGAACTCAAGTTCAGCACCTTCAAGGTCAAATAACGCACCGTACTGTTTAGTCAGGGCGTTCTTTGGCTCATTCAGAATTTGAATCAGCGCTTGTTCATCAAGCTCAGTCAAGGTCGCTGTAACCGGTAGACGACCGATGAATTCTGGGATCAGACCATATTTCACCAAATCTTCAGGTTCAACCTGCTTAAACAGCTCACCAGCCGTCTTGGTTTCATCTATAGAGCGAACTTCAGCTCCAAAACCAATACCTGCACCCGTTGCTACGCGTTGGTCGATGACCTTATCTAGGCCTGAAAACGCACCGCCACAAATAAATAGGATCTTCGATGTATCTACCTGTAAAAACTCTTGTTGAGGATGTTTGCGTCCGCCCTGAGGAGGAACAGAAGCAACGGTACCTTCAACAAGTTTCAATAGTGCTTGTTGAACGCCCTCACCAGACACGTCACGTGTAATTGATGGGTTTTCTGCCTTACGAGAGATCTTGTCAATCTCATCGATATACACAATACCACGCTCAGCTTTCGCAACGTCGTAATCACATTTTTGAAGAAGTTTTTGAATAATATTCTCAACATCTTCACCCACATAACCGGCTTCGGTTAGTGTGGTGGCATCAGCCATTGTAAATGGAACATCTAGGAAACGAGCAAGCGTCTCTGCAAGCAATGTTTTACCACTACCTGTAGGACCGATAAGAAGAATATTACTCTTACCAAGTTCTACTCCTTCCGCCGTGGTATCACCATTGCGCAAGCGCTTGTAATGGTTATAAACGGCAACGGAGAGGACTTTCTTCGCATGGTCTTGTCCGATTACATAGTCATCAAGATGAGACCGAATATCTTTTGGCGTGGGTAACGCTTCAGATTCTTTTTTCGGTAACACATCTTTGATTTCTTCACGAATAATATCGTTACACAAATCAACGCATTCATCGCAGACGTAAACAGAAGGACCCGCGATTAGCTTGCGAACTTCGTGCTGACTTTTGCCACAGAAAGAGCAATACAGCAGTTTACCACTACCACTCTCTTTGCTTTTATCTGTCATTCGCTAACCTCTTAGCCTGTACTTTCTATGGTTTGAGTGTATATCAATTTAGACCAAAATGCGTCCGAGAATTAATTATTCTCGCTGAACAAATTGGTCTATCTACAATCAAACAGTTATGGATTAACCTCGCTGGGTCAATACCTCATCAATAATGCCATATTCTGCGGCTTGAGCTGCCGACATGAAATTATCGCGGTCCGTATCTTTTTCAAGTACTTCCAACGGCTGACCAGTGTGTTCTGCAAGTAACTTGTTCAGTTTATCTTTAATGGTCAGAATTTCTTGAGCATGGATTTGAATATCCGACGCTTGCCCTTGGAATCCACCAAGCGGCTGATGAATCATAACGCGAGAATTTGGCAAAGCAAAACGCTTGCCAGGTGCACCACCCGCCAATAGGAACGCACCCATTGAACAAGCTTGACCTGTACATAACGTACTGACATTTGGTTTGATGAACTGCATGGTGTCATAAATAGACATACCCGCAGTCACACTGCCACCAGGTGAGTTAATGTATAGGAAGATGTCTTTGTCAGGATTTTCTGATTCTAAGAAAAGCAGTTGGGCAACCACAAGGTTCGCCATGTTGTCTTCCACTTGACCCGTCAAGAAAATGATTCGTTCTTTTAGTAGTCGAGAAAAAATATCATAAGAGCGTTCACCACGGGAAGTTTGTTCAACCACCATTGGTACTAGCGCGTTCATAATTGGCGACATTGCATTTTTTTCTTGGTAGCTCATATTCTTATGTCCCTAAAATAAATGGCCCGGATGATAAACATCATACGGACCATTGTTAACAGAGAAGTCGACTCTAAGTCAACCTTCTATACAAGATATTGCTTATTGAGCTGGTTGCTGATTCATTAGCTCGTTAAAGCTAACTTCTTTATCAGAAACCTGTGCTTTAGCAAGAATTGCATCGATAGCTTGCTCTTCTAGTGCAACGTTGCGCATGTTGTTCATCATTTGCTCGTTTTGCGCGTAGTATTCCATAACTTCTGTTGGGTCTTCGTACGCTGTTGCCATTTCAGAGATAAGTGCTTGCACTTTCTCTTCGCTAGCTTCTAGTTTCTCAGCTTTAATCACTTCACCTAGAAGAAGGCCAACAACAACACGACGCTTCGCTTGCTCTTCGAATAATTCACGTGGAAGTTGTTCTGCCGCTTCAGGGTTACCACCGAAACGCTGTGCAGCTTGTTGGCGTAGGCCAACAATTTCTTGGTCGATTAGAGCTGAAGGAACGTCCATGTCGTTCTCTTTAACTAGACCGTCAAGCGCTTGCTCTTTGATGCGGTTTTTGATCGCTTGCTTAAGCTCACGTTCCATATTCTTACGAACTTCAGCTTTAAGCGCTTCAACGCCGCCTTCGTTCACACCGAACTTAGAAACGAACTCATCGCTTAGCTCAGGAAGCTCACGAGCTTCAACTTTGCTTACTTTGATCGCAAATTTCGCTGCTTTACCTTTTAGGTTCTCAGCGTGGTAATCTTCTGGGAAGTTTACGTCGATTTCAAATTCCATGCCGGCAGTTTTGCCTTTAACACCGTCTTCAAAACCAGGAATCATGCGGCCAGCACCCATCTCTAGTGGGAAGTTCTCAGCTTTACCGCCTTCGAATTCTTCACCGTCGATAGAACCAACGAAATCGATAGTAACACGCTTACCATCTTCTGCTGCTTCTTCAACATCTGTCCACGTAGCTTGTTGCTTACGTAGTGTGTCGATCATTTCTTCAACGTCAGAATCGTTAACTTCTGTTGTTGGTTTTTCAACAACGATGTTTTCTAGGCCAGCAAGCTCAACTTCTGGGTAAACTTCAAACGTTGCAGCGAAAACAAGATCTTTGCCAGCTTCGTTTTCAACAGGTGTAAATGTTGGCGCACCTGCTGGGTTGATTTTTTCTTTAACGATAGCTTCGATGAAGTGACGTTGCATAACCTCACCCATCACGTCTTGACGTACTGCTTGGCCGTACATTTGCGCAACCATTTTCATTGGCACTTTGCCTTTACGGAAGCCATCAAAACGACGGTTTTTCGCGATGTTGCGTAGTTCAGCTGTCACTGCATCTTCGATGTTTGCAGCAGGAACGGTAATGTTTAGACGGCGCTCTAGGCCCTCTAGAGTTTCAACAGTAACTTGCATTCTATAAACCTCAGTTTGGCTCAGTTTTAGCCGAGCGTATGAGCATCCATATCAACATAAAAAGGTATCACTACCTTCATAGGCGATATTTCTGCTTCATCCTTGTTAGTGCAAAAATGCACCTTCTAAATAGGTATCGATAATCATCAAGATATTTCATGATTATCGGACTAATGAGTGACGTCTTCTTGTAGCGAAGTAGAACTTCGAAGGCATCTCCGATTAGTCTCAGGACAAAATTTCAGACGCGACATTCTAGCGATCTCAGTCTGTGGTGTCGAGTCGAACTCCGTTCAATCGCAGGTTTTGTCACTAATTACTCAATGAAACGAACAAACCGAGGAATTTAAACTCGGTTCCAACCTGAAATGGGGACATTATTGATATTTTCAAGAAAATAAACGGTTTTTTTTGTCAAACCTTTAAAAACGCGAACTAAGTCCTCTTTCTTACCTTGTTACATCTCACTTCATATAACTTTTTTGCCACATATTCGCCAAATTCGTTAACCTATGGAGGCGAGAATTACGGAGGTCAAATGCGTTTAAAACCGATACTACTTAGCTTTATCGCTCTATTTGCCCTCATATCCGTCATCGGAGGGCAATGGTACTGGCAGCACAACTTCACATCATTACAAGGTCAACATGAAAGCTGGTTGAACCGATTTGTTGAAAACATAGATAGTAAACTCGACAAATACCGGCATATTCCGCAGCTTCTTTCCCAAGATCGTGAGTTGGTCGATGCACTCTTGTCGCCAGATAACAGCGCTCAGCTAGAAGTAACGAACCGCTACCTATCGCAGGCCAATCGCATTGTGCAGGCTTCGGATACTTACTTAATTGATAAATTTGGCAACACGATTGCTTCTAGCAACTGGCATTTACCTCATTCTTTTGTTGGTAAAAACTTCGCATTTAGACCGTATTTTCAACAAGCGATTCAAGGAAGACAAAGCAGTTACTTTGCTCTGGGATCAACCTCTGGACGCCGAGGGTATTACTATTCTTATCCTGTCACATACGCCGCCGAGCATATCGGCGTTGTCGTGGTCAAAATGGATCTCTCAACGATTGAACGCAACTGGCAAAGCGACACCAGTATCTATGTGGCCACCGATAATCACCATGTGGTTTTCATGTCTAGTGACGCCGACTGGTTGTTTCATAGCTTGTCCTCCATAGACGATGATGCATTAGAAGACATCAAACAATCCCGCCAATATCTCACTACCTCCATCCAGGATTTAGGCTTTAAAGGTAAATTGTCGGGAGATTCCAGTGTCATTACCAAACCCAGCCGTAATGTCTTTACCCAAGACTTCCTGATGACCCAGCGAGATTCCGGCGTTCCCAACTTAACACTGCGCGTACTCACGCCCCTGTCGACACTCTATATTGATATTGTTGGCTTCGTATTTATCCTATTTCTACTGTTTGTGACCGCTTATCTCATTGTCGTTCTGATCGCAATGCGCCAATCAAAACATCGCCAGATTGAACGCCTGCAAGCCGAAGCAAAACAAAAGCTTGAATTTCTCGTGATGGAGCGTACGTCTGAGCTTCATGTAGAAATTGATGAGCGAGTAAAAACAGAAAAAGCGCTCAGAAAAACCCAAGATGAACTCGTGCAAGCAGCCAAACTCGCGGTATTAGGGCAGATGTCAGCAAGCATTAGCCATGAGTTAAATAACCCACTAGCGGCTATTCGCAGCTTCGCTGAAAATGGACAACGCTTCATCGATAAAGACAACATCGATCGAGCAAAAGACAACTTAGCCCGGATTGTCGTGCTCACAGAACGAATGGCTAAGATTAGCCAGCAATTGAAATCATTTGCGCGGCGCAGTGACGCCAATGAATTGAGTGAAGTCCGCCTCGCCCCTGTCATTTTTTCAACCATAGAATTAGTCCAGCCACAACTCAAAACCAGCCAGGTTACTTTGGATTATCTCGCATCGGATGAGGTGATTGTTATTTGGGTGAACCCTATTCAAGTCGAACAAGTACTCATTAACCTTATCAGTAACGCGGTACAAGCGATGGAGCACCGCCAATCTAAACGACTCCAGATATCGGTAGAAACCCATCCCAATAATGTATCAATTCATATCGATGATTCCGGCCCAGGACTTGATAAGCAAACTATCAATGACTTATTTGAACCCTTCTATACAACGAAAGACAACGGTCTAGGGCTCGGGCTATCGATTTCTCAGCAGATTATTCATAATCTCAAAGGTAAAATATCAGTGGCAAGTTCACCATTAGGAGGGGCTCGCTTTACGGTCGCCCTTCCGAGAGTTCGCGACGAAAGCTCACTCAATCACAACAGTGGCTATGATGGTGGCAGTCGTAACAGTAACGACGATGCTGGTAGTCGTAAAGCAGCCAAACCTAACGAGCTATAAAGGTTACGGCTTCTGCATATAGCGGTTTAAGCATGTCATCGTGTAGGTAAATAACCGCTTAGTTTGTCGCCAATTAAACCACGTACCAACTAAACTACTCACCAACTAAAGCGCTCACTGACTAAAGCGCTTACTGACTAAGTTTGCAGCGAATAAGGATTAACCTATGAGCCATGTGTTCCTCATTGATGATGAATCGGATATACGGATTGCGTTACAGCAAAGTTTTGACCTCGCGGATATCAACGCGCAGTGCTTTTCATCAGTGGAGGATGCATTACTCGCACTGCAGCACCAAGAAACGCCCCCTATGGTTATTATTTCTGATATCCGCCTACCTGGGTTATCAGGGATGGACCTCTTGAGAACCATTACTCATCGGCATCACGATATTCCTGTTATTTTAATAACGGGGCATGGTGATATTTCAATGGCGGTTCAAGCCATTCATGAAGGCGCTTATGACTTCATTGAAAAACCCTTCTCTGCCGACCGCCTCATTGAGACGACATTGCGGGCGATAGAGAAGCGCCAACTGACCCTAGAGAATGAACGCCTCAAACAATCACTGAAAGTAAGCCAAACCCTCGGCCCTCGAATTATCGGTGACACTCCCATCATTCAAGATCTTAGACAGACCATCACTGCGGTCGCCGATACCAACGCTGATATTCTATTGTTTGGCGAAACGGGCACAGGCAAAGAACTGGTGGCGCGGTCATTACATGAACAAAGCACAAGACGAGAAGCCAACTTTGTTGCTGTCAATTGTGGGGCCGTGCCAGAAAACCTGATCGAAAGCGAATTATATGGTCATGAAAAAGGGGCCTTTACCGGTGCAGACAGTGTGCGAGTGGGCAAATTTGAACATGCCCAAGGTGGAACTCTGTTCCTTGATGAGATTGAATCTATGCCGATGCAAGCCCAGATTCGCTTACTCAGAGTGCTACAAGAAAGGGTCATTGAGCGCATCGGCTCCAACCACTTAATGCCACTTGATATTCGCATTATTGCGGCCACAAAAGTTGATTTAAAAAAGGCAGCATCGAACGGGGTGTTTCGCGAAGACCTCTATTATCGCCTCAACGTAGTGACGCTGCACCTCCCCTCTCTTCGTCAGCGGAAAGAAGATATCCCCGCGCTTTTCCATCACTTTTTGTTAGTTGCAGCCGCTCGGTACGGAAAAACAGCCAGCACACTTCCCGCTAAAGACCTGCAAACGTTAATGAGCCAAAATTGGCCCGGCAATGTCAGAGAGTTGAGAAATTGCGCTGAACGGTTCGTTTTACTGGGTAAACTCAGTAACGTCGGACAACCTGATAACACCAATACAGATACACCATTAACGATACAAGTGGCGGAATTCGAGAAAGCCTTGATAGAGCAAACATTGATTAGCTGTGATGGAAAAATTAACGAAACCATGGCCACACTGCAAACCGCGCGCAAAACGCTTTACGACAAGATGCAAAAGTACGGCCTGGATAAAAACAATTATAAGAAGGAATAGGCAAGGTCTACGTAGGATAGATGGCGAGCTTAGCGCTCAAAGGTCATGACGTAATGTAGAAGACGAAATAAACTCGTAAATTTAATACCGAATCCTACACTTAATTTAACAGTAACAAATTGGTAACATTAAGGGGTTATGTATGGGCGAAAAAATAACGGTACCGGCCATTACTGAAACCATTGAGATTGATGGTGTTTATTACGTTGAGCAACGTGAATTCCAAGAACGCAGAAAGCAACGTAGTCAAAGAATATTTTACGAACGACGCTCCTCTGATGACCCGCGCCTAAAAAACATCAAACACATTGACGAAGAGGTATGAACCTTTTTCGTCAATGCACCATTATTTTCGCTACTTGGTAATGATCTCTGGCCCCATTAGCAACGTTGGTAACCAAGTCGATACCCACGGTACGTAAGTCACGATAATCAAGAACAAGAACATGACACCTACCCAGGGTAGAGCGGCTTTTACCACATTCATCATCGACATTTTCGCAACCCCTGCCGTGACAAATAAATTCAACCCAACCGGTGGCGTAATCATCCCTATTTCCATGTTCACCACCATCATGATTCCAAGGTGAATAGGATCAATACCCAAAGCAATAGCAATTGGAAACACTAAAGGTGCCACGATAATGAGCAGCCCTGATGGTTCCATAAACTGCCCGCCAAGCAACAATAAGATGTTAACCACAATTAAGAAGGTGATCGGTCCTAGCCCTGCAGACAGCATAGATTCAGTGATCATCTGAGGAATACGTTCTTCCGTTAATACATGCTTTAAAATCAAGGCATTAGCAATGATAAATAACAGCATTATCGTCAGCTTTCCTGCCTCATATAAGGTGTGTTTTGTGTCTTGATGCACAAACGCTTCCACAACCTTAACCAGCACAGGCTTGGTATTCTTTTTATCCGCAAATGGTCCCATGTCTTTGTAGATAAAGTTGGCAATCAGGAATGAATACACGGCAGCCACCGCCGCCGCCTCCGTCGGCGTGAAAATACCACCATAAATACCACCAAGGATAATCACGACCAGCAGTAATCCCCAACTTGCGTCTTTTGCGGAGTCGAACGCTTCTCTCCACCCCACAAACGGCTGCTTGGGTAATCCTTTTACTCGCGCGGCAATATAAATGGCAATCATCAACATTAGACCTGCGAGCAAACCAGGGATAACGCCACCCAAAAACATGCGACCTACCGACACATCCGTTGCAGCCGCATAAACCACCATAACAATAGAGGGAGGAATCAAGATTCCCAGCGTCCCTGCGTTACAAATGACCCCGGCCGCAAATTCTTTGGTATAGCCGTTCTTGATCATACCCGCAATCACAATGCTACCGATCGCTACGACGGTCGCTGGCGACGAACCAGACAGAGCGGCAAACATCATACAGGCCACAACCGATGCCATCGCCAAACCACCACGAAATGAACCCACCATCGCAATTGCGAAGCGAATGATTCGTTTAGCCACTCCTCCTGTCGACATAAAGCTCGACGCTAGAATGAAAAATGGAATCGCAAGCAGGGTATAGTGACCCGCGAAAGCATTAAAAAGCGTCTGCGCCACTGATGCCAAAGACGCATCTGAATGCATTAATAGAAATAAAACACTCGATAAACCCAATGATATCGCAATGGGTACGCCCACGAGCATAAAAGCAATAACCATTAAAAATAGAAATAAAATCGCCATCGATTATTGCCCCTTATCCTTGGTGTCACTGGTGTTATGTTCACTTTCTGACGAGCGGCGTTGTTGCGAGGTATTCAGGCTTTCAAAGGCGTTATTGTCTGCCATTTCAGCCTTTAGTGCTTCCAAGTCTTCCTCTGCTTCATGCCCTGCAATCATCCGGTCCATCTTGCCAGTCACAACCTGATAAGCGACCTGAAGGAAGCGATAGGTAAGCATGGCCATACCAATAGGCAATGCCATGTAAGGAATAAAGCGAGGTAATTTTTCATAACGCTCCCCTTCATTCAGCCAATCCGCTAAAAATTGCAAGATCTCCGGCATTGGGATGTCATCGGTTTCATACCAGGCACGTTCCGTCACGAAGGGATACCAATAATTCCAAGAACCGATAAGGAGCAAAATTGAGAACGTCAAACAGCTTAGTACCGCGACAATCGCACATACCTTACGCCATTTCTCGGACACCATATTGATGATGACGTCTACGCCGATGTGAAAGTGTTTTTTTACCCCATAGGACGCGCCGACCAAGACCATCCATGCGAACATAAATACGGTCAACTCCAGCGCCCAAAGAATATTGTCATTAAAGACATAACGCGAAATAACATTCGCAAACGTCAAGAGAGTCATCGCACCTAAAAAGAAGGCAATGAGTGTTTCTTCAAACGCATCGGTGACGTTACCGACTTTAGTCATTATTGATTGTTCCATGTGAACCATCACTTTAAAAATAAGGGCAGAAAGGTAGACCTTGTTCCAACAAGGTCCATAGAAATGAATAGGTACTGACGTAAGCTGCACGATTACCTCGAGTACTCGCTTGAGAGTACGCTGGTATTAAGCACTGCGAGGGTGAGCACCAATATTATGAGCACGAACGACATGAATACAGTGGTGACATTACATCCACGCCGCTCGCACCGTTCCTCGTATTACTGTTGATTAGACGCCAATGCCGCCTCTATCAGTTCAGCGCCAATATCTTTCTCAAACTTCGTCCAAACTGGTTTAAGTGCATCGACCCATTGTTGACGCTGCTCTGGTGTCAGCGTGCGAACTTCACCACCGGCCTCAATGATATTATTCTTGTTGGCAAGGTTAACCTGACCAGATTCTGCATTTCGGGTCTCCGTCACCTCTTGGATAATCGTACCTAACTGGCTGCGAACATCATCTGGCAACTCTTTCCAGAAGTCGTTCGATGTCACGACTAAATAATCCAAAATGCCATGGTTGGTTTCTGTTACCCCATCTTGTACTTCAAAAAACTTTTTGCCGTAGATGTTTGACCATGTATTTTCTTGGCCATCGATGACTTTAGTTTGCAAGCCTCCATAAACCTCTTTGAACGACATTTTTTGTGGATTGGCACCGAGTTGTTCAAATTGAGCCACGAGCACATCTGAGGCTTGAACTCGAAATTTTAGGCCTTTTGCATCTTCAGGAACCAATAACGGCTTATTCGCCGACATTTGCTTCATGCCATTGTGCCAAAAAGCCAGGCCTTGCAGGCCACGACGTTTCATGGCGTTCTTAAGTTTTTCGCCGGATTCAGAGTTCTGGAAACGGTCGACAGCGTTCACGTCTTCAAACAAAAAAGGTAAATCGAAAATGCGGTATTTTTTAGTGAACTTTTCAAACTTAGACAATGACGGTGCCGCTAACTGAACATCACCATTTAACATGGCTTCCAACACTTTGTTGTCATCATATAGCGTTGAGTTAGGGAAGACCTGCATACAAGCCTTACCGTTCATTTCTGTATTAACACGCTCTTCAAGAAGAGAAGCGGCAATCCCCTTGGGATGCTTATCCGTATTCGTTACATGACTAAACTTGATGACAATTTCACCAGGGTCGCAATTAGCCGCCGCATTAAAACTGGCAATCGACAAGATGGAAACGGTAAGTAGGGATAGAGGCTTTAACATTCTTGTTCTCCTTGGATTGAAGCAGTCCCGTCAATGGGTACTGATACTTCAATAGAGCAAGAAGAATACCAATTACATTATTATCAATAATTTCAAAACGTTAATGATTTTTTAGGGCGTTCAAGTTGAAATACGCCGAAAAAATGGGGGGAAACCCACCCATCAAATAGGCATTGACGGGTGATTATTGACTCATTGATAAGGCAAGATGATCACGTTGATACGAAAAACCTCGCGTGATCATTCATTACCTGTCTAATTAAAATCGTTTGCCTCGCTCACCGAGTGCTGCGGACAAAATGATTTTGTACCATGGCGTCTAGGTAGGTCTCCGTTTTAACAAAATCAAAATGTAGCGGGTTAAGCAATGCGCCAAACAAAGGCGCTCCGCCACCAAGTAACACTGGAATAGTGGTGATGATGAGCTCATCGATCATATCTTCTTTTAAGAAATTTTGTATCGTCACCCCACCGTCTATGTAAAGATTCTGATACCCCTTTGCGTTGATATCACTGACCACTTCTTTTAATGGGCCCTTGACCATAAATACCTTGTCTTCGTAGCCCGTTGGGACCGAATCCATCGTGTTCGACAGGACAAAAACGGGCTTGCTGTAAGGCCAATCGACACCAAAACTCAGTACCATCTCTAATGTATTACGGCCCATGACCATGGCATCAATACGATCGAAGTGGTCGTTATACCCCATATCTAACCCTTCTGGGTTTGGTATCGTATGTAACCAGTCAATCTTTCCTTTTTTATCGGCAATATACCCATCTAAACTCGTCGCTATAAAAACACTGTTTGACATGATCGGACCCACTCTCATTGGTTCATTTGAACGTCATTATTGATTCATTAAAACAACCGCGCTTACTTTAATGCTGTAAACGTAGGCGTCAGACTTGGCTTTTAATTCATCTTACACTAAAATATTCTACACTGTAGAAATTAATATTAGTTTAGCGAGTAAAGTCAATGGCTGTCAAGGACAAGAAACGAGGTCGACCTAAAGCCGGCAGCGGCTCATTAAGTGCCGAACATATACTCATCGTTGCAAAAGACATCATGTGCCAAGAAGGAAAAATGCCTAGTATTCGAAAGCTAGCGTTGGCATTAAACGTCGATGCGATGGCGATCTATCATTACTTCAACAATAAAAATGCACTCCTTGAGGCCATCACGGTTTCTCTGGTCGAAGATATTTATCAGCCCCGCACCGACAGCCCCTGGAAAGTAGAACTAGAGGCACTCTGTATCAGTTATCTAGGCTTACTAAATAAATACCCAGGGCTGTTAGAAACATTGCTCACGATGACGTCTTTGGGTCCTGCCAACGTATTTTCTGAACGATTTAATCAGGTCACGAACGTCTTTCAGCTTTCGACCCGCCAAGCCGACGATGCCCTAGACCTCCTCGCCGATTACTTACATGGATTCGCTTTTGCTCTCAACTGCGACACAACAGGCACAACTTTAAGTCCATTAAAGATTAAAGGGCCATTGGAGTTGTATTGTTCGGCACTGGAGTACCAGTCATCGAAGAGGATAGAGAATAGAGAATAGAG
>NZ_JBFROV010000011.1:41953-70020 GCF_041471725.1 Vibrio sp. 10N.261.51.F12
AGAATAGAGAATAGAGAATATTACGATGATAAACGTGCAGATAGACACTCTGCACGTTGTGGACTTCATTCATTGTTGAGGTCAGCCGTTTATTTTTGTTAACTCACTTACCCTCTTGATTAGAAGGCTTATCCTCTTGATTAGAATACCGTCATTAAATAGAGGCTTTTACTGTCTGTGCGAGTTTCTTTGCTGTTTGTTCCGGGTCCGCGTTGGGGTTATTAAAAAAGTCCGTTACGACATCAAAGATAGCGCCCTGTACATAGCTTGTCGTCGCCATGCCTTGAGATACACTTGGTACCAAATCACCGGTTTTTTCAGCGGCACGAAAGCTTGTCATTGAATCAAGGGAACACTGATCAAACTTAGACATATCTAAATCCGTTCGAGCAGGCAACGAGCCTTTTTTTAGATTAAAGGTTTCTTGAAAAGACTTATCTAGAATCGCTGCAGCCAATGCTTTTTGAGCGTCAACGTCACCGCTGTCTTTTAAGTCAAAAAACGCAAAGCTATCGATATTATAAGAAAATTGGCTGGCGGTGCCGGGCACTGGTACACAAATAAAATCTTTGCCTGGTACTTTGCCGGCTGCAATAAACTCGCCTTTCGCCCAGTCGCCCATGATCTGCATTGCAGCTTCGCCATTGGCAACCATTGAGGTGGCGGCGTTCCAAGAGCGTTCTTGCGCTCCTGCATCCATATAATTGCGCAATTTTTTAAACTTGATCAACGCCTCAACCATCTTGTCACTAGAGAGCATCTTAAGATCAAGGTCAACAAATGCCTTAATGTACCCTTCCGTACCGAGAACATTCAGAGCAATGGCTTCAAACATGGTCGCGTCTTGCCAAGAGCCTATTCCGTTTGCCAACGGTAGGTAACCTGCTGCTTTAATTTTTTCAGCGGCAACAAAGAATTCATCTAATGTGGTCGGAACTTCCACTCCGGACTTTTTCAATACCTCCGGGTTCGCCCATAACCAGTTTACACGGTGAATATTGACAGGCACCGCGACGTACTCACCATCGTATTTCATTATATCGGTAACAATTTTAGGCACCTTTTGGTCCCACTTCCCCTCATCTGCAACATCGTCGAGGTTAGTCAGAAAACCTAGGCTACCCCACTCCTGTATATCGTGGCCTTTTATTTGAGCCGCCGAGGGAGGGTTACCAGACACTGCGCGCGTTTTTAATACCGTCATCGCCGTCTCACCACCGCCACCAGCAACAGCAAAATCTTTCCAAGTATGTCCTTGCTCCTCAAGCTGTTCTTTTAGCGGCTGAACAGACTTTTCCTCACCACCGGAGGTCCACCAGTGTAAGACCTCAACTTCGCCAGCAGAGACAAGACTTGGCATTACAGCAGAAGAGAGTAACGACAATGTTAGTAACGTATTGTTTAATTTCATTTTTTTCACGTATCTTTTGGATAGAACGTCGTTTAAGACAATGCTAGGCTTCTAAATTTGGCGGGATAAAGACCTGAACCTCCAACCCTCCAAAATCAGCATTTCGCACGATGAGATCGCCTCCTAATCCATGGAGGATACTACGGCATATTCCCAATCCAAGGCCATGCCCATCTTTATCTGTTGCCAATCGCACATAAGGCTCAAAAACCGCTTCAATCTTTTCTTCTGGGATTCCCGGCCCTTTATCCAAGATAGTAATAATGATCCACTTAGGGTTTTCTTCTACCGTGATAAAGGCTTTCTCTCCATATTTCACTGCATTATCGACAAGGTTTGTCAGTACTCGCTTAATCGCAAGCGGCTTGGCAATAAATGGTTCGATAGGCTCTGATGTGAGTGACACCAAGGTATGCACTTGGTTATGGGTCTCAGAGACGCTGCGAATAATGTCATTCAGGTCGACATAAGCATTATTTTCATGCAAATCAGTATCACGCACACACTGTAATGCCCCTTTGACCATCATCTCTAGTTCATCCAAATCTTGGTTAAACTTGTCTCGCTTTATATCCTCATCGAGCAATTCAGCACGTAACCTAAGACGGGTAATTGGCGTTTTAAGATCATGGGAGATAGAAGAAAAGAGATGTTCCCGATCGGCAATATACTTGCGGATTCGAGTCTGCATTCGGTTAAAGGCACGCGTTGCCGTGACTAACTCTGTTGCGCCCTGCTCTTGCAACGGAGGTTGATCAATATCCATGCTCATGTCATTAGCCGCCTTGGCTAATCGCCTTAGAGGCTTGACTTGCGCACGCACTAATAAGAACGTCAATAGCAACAACAACGTAGTAGAAGTAAATAAGAACACCATTTGATCTTGGGACAACATGGTGTCATCAAGCTGGATGTAAGGTGATGGCAGCAAAGCCGCAATATATAGCCATTCTCCTTGGGCGATTTTAAGCTGTACGACTAACACAGGAGGATCTAGCGGGCCTAATGTGAGAGTGTGGTGCGCCCAAGATTTTGGGAGATCATCAAGAAAAATATCATTCTTAAGCAGCCGTAAATTCTCTGCTTTGGAAAATTCAACACTGACGGCTTGAATCGAAGGAAGATTCTCATTGAGAACATCTCTAACGGCTGTCATCGAGGCTAATTTCAACGGCGTGTCCGGAATGGGGTCAACGATCAGTTCTTCTTTGTTGAATGATACAAAGAAGCGAGTTCCGCCCATATTACGAATCTGATCAAGTACGATATGCCGATACTTTATCGGTAGCTTCTGGAAGAAAGTCACCGTCGAAGCGAACATGTTGGCCATACTCGCGGACGTATCACGAATACCGGCCAATTCATCTTGTTTGGTTTTTTGATACCAAATAGCCGTCATTACGCCT
Source organism: Vibrio sp. 10N.261.51.F12 (assembly GCF_041471725.1). Lineage (NCBI taxonomy): Bacteria > Pseudomonadati > Pseudomonadota > Gammaproteobacteria > Vibrionales > Vibrionaceae > Vibrio > Vibrio sp. 10N.261.51.F12. Next base: position 44,771 of record NZ_JBFROV010000011.1, read on the forward strand.
TGCGAACAGACCACCGCTAATAAGGTCAACAACAGTGTGCGCGCAACAAGCGAGTTGAGGTTAAAGCGCCTTAACCAACGAGAACGAGACATCTTTCTATTACCTTGTGCATGAACATTACGTTCACCTAGTACCCATATTCCACAGCAACCGATAAGATGTAGCCGTTACCACGCATCGTTTTGATGTAATGAGGAAATTCTTTACTCTTGCCTAAACGGTTTCGTATACGGCTCAGCTGAACATCAATGCCACGTTCAAAAGGCAGCGCTTCTCTACCACGAGTCGCAAAAGATATTGTATCTCTATCTAAAACTTCGTTAGGTTTGGATAAAAACAGCATCAACAACGCAAAATCACTTCCCGATAAGTCATGATGTCGCCCCGTCACACGGTTCACCATACGCTGAGACAACGCATCCAGTCGCCATTCACCAAAATCGATGGTTCGTGGCGGCAGTTCATCTGACTTATCATCATTGATATGCGCACGCCTTAACAACGCTTTGATTCGAGCCATTAACTGACGAGGGCTAAATGGTTTTGCAATGTAATCATCAGCGCCAATCTCAAGGCCGATAATCTGATCGGTTTCATCCGATACCGCCGTTAACATGATAATCGGCACCTGCGAATCCCGGCGAACTCGCTGGCATAACGCAAAGCCATCATCCCCCGGCAACATAACGTCTAACAAAATCAAATCAGGATAGCCTTTGGCCTTAATGAACAGCTCCATTTCGACACCATCTTCTGCGGTGGTGACCTGGAAACCCGATTTACTCAAATACTCGTCAAGTAATGAACGGATCTCCTCATCGTCATCTACTACAAGAATGTGTGTCTTTGACTGCATTTCCAATCCTTAATGGCTATATTCAGTGGCTATATTGTAAGGCTTTGCGCCTTTGTTTATCATCGCTTCATTAATAAAAACAGTACACCAATCTTGACTAAGATCACGAATGTGACACTTAACAAGTATGACGAAAACCAATACTTCATTCTTTGCTCAACCTTATGAAGAGCAACTAATTTCCATCTTCTTTCCCCAATCGGGTGGCAAACTAGCAAACGAGGCATGATTAACATGTTCATCATACGGTGTCTTCAATACGTAAATTAAGTCATCAACTAATGAAAAGTCACCGTGCTCAGCAGACTCTATCGCCTGTTGAGCCAGATAGTTGCGTAAGATGTACTTTGGGTTAACTGCGCGCATTCTGGCGCATCGCTCGACATTAGACAAACTTTCCAGCTCAACTCTGGATAAATATATCTCCAGCCACGCCTCCGCTCCCTCACGATCGTGAAAAAGATCGATAACCGTTGAACGATTCTGAGTATCAAGATTAGAAAGTGCTCTGAAAAATAGGCAAAAATCCACATGATGACGCTCGAGGAAGTCAAAGGTCTCGTTAAAGAACGCCCCATCTTCTGGGAGTTTACTTAAAATACCCAATTTAGCGCGCATTTTTTGGCTATATTCGCGCTGTAGAGTGGGGGTAAAATGCTGCAAAGCGGCATCCAGATGCTCTCGGTCGATCAAAGGCGATAACGCGTGTGCTAATGCCGTTAGGTTCCACAATGCGATCGAAGGCTGGTTATCAAAAGCATAGCGCCCTTGGTAATCGGAATGATTACAAATATACCCAGGCTCATAATCATCCAAGAATCCAAATGGACCATAATCAAAGGTCTGCCCTAAAATAGACATATTGTCGGTATTCATTACACCGTGCGCGAAGCCCACCGATTGCCACCCCGCTATCATGACAGCTGTTTTTTCAACAACCTGCGTAAAGAAGTCAGCATAAACATGTTCGTGTTTTAGGCTATCTGAAAAATGCCATTCAATGACCTTATCAACTAAGAGTTTTAACTCACTGTGTTGACCCGAATAGAAGAAATGCTCAAAGTGACCAAAACGAACATGGCTCTCAGATAGTCGTATCAACAGTGCACCTTGTTCAACTCGTTCACGATAGACCGGCGTATCACTGACCATCATACCTAACGCTCGCGTTGTCGGGATACCAAGCCCATACATCGCTTCACTGCATAAATACTCGCGAATCGTCGAGCGAAGCACTGCGCGACCATCCCCCATTCTTGAATATGGTGTCTTCCCAGCGCCTTTTATGTGGACATCTTGAACGTTGCCGTAGCGGTCTTTTATTTCGCCCAGCAGTAATCCACGACCATCCCCAAGGTCTGGGTTATAAACACCAAACTGATGGCCTGCATATTTCATTGCCAATGGTGTGAAGGCATCAAGGGGTTGGCTACCGGATAACACAGAGAGCAATTCAGGGTACTCGTTTGCCACGCTAGGCAGTCGCAGGTCTTTGGCAAGGTCGCGGTTCCAAGCCACCCACTGCGGTGCTTTTAAAAGCGTTGGGTTGACCGGGGTATAAAAACTAGCAGGAAACTCAGAATAACGAGTTGATATGTCGACACTATCCCAGATGGACATAATTCAGTCCCTTTTACATCAAATAAATAAGGTGTAATAAGAGTATAGCGGGAGGAAATTGATAAAAAAGCAACTAAAAGAAGGGTCTTTTGCCTAGAGGAGCACCCAGATCCCAATACTTAACTGGAATTTGAACTGTCCTCTAAGAAAGCATGCGTGATTAAATCAGCGCAAGTATGGCAACAACTGTGCCTAGTGAGAACAAGCAAGTACGGCTGATAACGCCAAAGTTAGACGGTTGAATCATTTCATGATGCATAGGCAATTTCTCCTTTTTATTACACTACAATTACAATTTAGAACGAAATTGCTATTTTTTCAATATTGTTAACGCAAATCTTTGAATTAGTGCCAACAATGTATGTCATTGGCACTGAATTTAGGGAGAAAGCAAGGGGACTCCCCTGCTGTTTACATCAACTTATATCGATATTTCTTATGCAATGATTCCTAATGTCGATTTTTAAGTCAAAATAACCTCTCGAGTTTTTTCCAAACGAACCGCAGACACTTTAAATTCAGGGATTTTGGCGTAAGGGTCTGTGGCCGTATTCGTGAGTTTATTGGCGGCTGACTCAGCAAAATGGAACGGAACAAATACCACACCTTGTTGCATTTTTTTGGTCACAAATGCTGGGGCTGAAATTTCTCCACGCCGAGATATCAATGTCACCGATTCGCCGTTACCAATATCAAGACGCTCTGCATCTTCTACACTAATCATCACTCTAGGGCCGGCTAAATTGTCTAGCCCTTTTGTTTTTCTCGTCATCGTTCCAGTATGGAACTGTTCAAGTAAACGACCAGTGGTCAGCGTCAATGGGAACGCTTCATCGGGTAACTCTGCGGCATATTCAAATGGAATCGCGGCCATCGCTCCCTTACCTCGAATAAACTGGTCTTTGTGCATGATACGAGTACCAAATGGCTTGACGTCATTACATGGCCATTGCAACCCATTCCCACCAATTGATTCCCAGCGAATTCCTTTATATTGAGGAGTAACTTGCGCGATTTCTTCCGTAATGTCTTGTACGGTTTGATACTGCCACTCCCCTCCCATTGCATTGGCAATGTGTTGAATGATTCGCCAATCCTCCATCGCTTCCCCTGGCGCCTTCACGGCAGGAACAAGTCGCTGGACCCGCCTCTCGGTATTCGTAAAGTGCCCCGCTTTCTCAGCAAACGAATAAGAAGGCAGGACAACGTCCGCCAACTGAGCCGTTTCGGTTAAGAAAATGTCCTGCACCACTAAGAAATCGAGGTTTTTTAAGCCTTTCAAAACATGCGCTTGATCCGGGTCGCTCAATACGGGATTTTCTCCCATGACGTAGAGGGCTTTCATGTTACCGTCACACGCTGCATCAATTATTTCTGTCAGTGTTAATCCACGATCTTTCGGCAGATCTTGGCTATGCCAAGCCTTTGCAAACTTCGCTTGCACCTCTGGATTAGTGACCTTTTGATAACCAGGATAATCTGTCGGTAATGCGCCCATATCACACGAGCCCTGTACATTAGACTGACCGCGAAGTGGGTTAATCCCTCCACCTTCTATACCAACGTTGCCACATAACATTTGTAGGTTTGCAATAGAACGAACGTTGTCATGTCCTGTTGTATGCTGAGTAATTCCCATTGAGTAGTAGACCGAACTGACGTTGGCCGTACCGATTATCTGTGCCATTTTTTCAATATCAGCGGCAGGCACTCCGGTAATCAGTTCTGCATTGCTGGCAGAATAAGCCGGTTTATTTATCTCCAGAACAAACTCACGGTACCCTTCTGTTCGGTCGGCGATATATTCATCATCTTGCCATCCATTAAGGACAATTTGGTGCATGATGGCATTGAGCAGCATCACGTCGGTTCCTGGACGGTGGCGCAAGTAAAGCGAGGCATGGTCAACCATATCAATCCGCTTAGGATCGGCAACGACCAATGTCGCCCCATCTGCCACCGCTTGTTTAATATGAGAACCAATAATGGGGTGCGCTGCGCTGGTGTCAGAGCCAATGATAAAAATAACATCCGAGTGCTTAATGCTCGGGATGTCATTCGTCATCGCACCGCTACCGAATGCGGCTTCCAAGCCAGTCACCGTTGATGCGTGGCACAGACGAGCACAGTGATCGATGTTATTGGTACCAAACTCACGACGAAGCAGTTTTTGGAAGGCATAGTTGTCCTCATTCGTCGTCTTCGCCGACGAGAATCCCGCTAAACTGTCACTACCGTGCATCGCCCTAATTTTGGAAAACTTGTTGGCCACGTAGTCTATCGTTTCCGACCACGACGCGGGCTCAAGCTTCCCAGACTTTCGGATCAAAGGCGTAGTTAGCCGTTCTTCGCTGTCAATAAAGTCAAAACCAAATCGCCCTTTAACACAGAGCATGCCTTGATTCACAGGTGATGTTTTGTCGCCTTTCACATAACGAATTTTATTGCTACTCGCATCTACATACAGCTCAACTCGACAACCAACACCGCAGTATGTACAGATAGTTTTCACTGGTGTCAGCATTTCGATACGGCTGTGGGACTTATCTCGTTTATCCACCAACGCACCGGTTGGGCAAACCTGGACACACGCCCCACATTGGACACAATTACTGTCACCCATCATGGCATTGTCAGGAAAGCTTGGTCGGTGAGAAGATTCAGAAAAATTCAAGATACCGTGTACTGATTCTGTTTGACAGGCGTGGACACAAGAGCCGCAACTAATGCAGCGGTTTGCATCAAACACAATAAATTCACTCGACTTGTCTACCGGGAACATTTTACGTTCATTCGTATCAATCTCTCGGTAGTCCACCTGATATTCAGTCGCATAATCGCGCAGGTCACACTGTGTATTCGCTTGGCAACCACACTCAAGGCATCGCGCCGCTTCCGATATCGCTCGTTCACTGTCGATATCGAGCTCAACCTCTTTATAGGTGGTTTGACACGCATCGACATCTAATTGCTCAGCCTGAGCTCGTGGTCGCGCGGGTTCTTGCAGGTATTCAGTTTGCCTAACAAGGCTAATCCGTTCCGCTTTATGGCTGTTGAATTGAGTCCGCTCAGGCTTAAAGTGCCCCTGAAGGATAAAGCGCTCGATCGCATCTGCGGCTTTTTTTCCATCAGCAATCGCCTCGATAGCCGTGGCAGGGCCTCGTCTAAAATCACCAATGCTGTAAATATTGTAGCCATGATGCATCGATTCGGAATCAGACGCCGCCGTGCCCCAATCAGTGAGTGGCAACGAATGCTTCGCCGCTTTTAAGAAGTCCGCATCCGGTTTTTGTGACAGTGCGGAAATCACTGTATCAAATGACTCGATGATGGTTTTCCCCGTTGACACTGGTCGCCTTCGACCTGAGCTATCAGGCTCACCAAGCTCCATGATTTCTAGCTCAATCTGGTTGACTCGCCCATCTGAATCAGCCATATTTTCTACTGGATTCGTTAAAAATCGAAACCTAACTCCCTCAAGTTCTGCGGCTTCAATCTCATGCAGTTCAGCGGGCATTTCATGGCGGGTTCGTCGATAGATAATGGTTGTTTTCGCCCCCTCTCTAATCGCAGTTCTAGCACAATCAATCGCGGTATTGCCGCCACCAATGACGGCGACCTTTTTTCCGACTTTAAATGATTGGTTAGTCATCATGTCTTTAAGAAAGTCGACGCCTAAGATACATCCCGGTAGATCGGAGCCTGAGTAAGGCATATTGACGGCCTTCGTTGCCCCAACCGCTAAACACACCGCTTCATAGTTATCGGTGAGCTCATCCAGCGTCATGTCGCTACCTAGCTTGGTGTCGGTATGAATTCGCATGCCACCGCGGCACATTAGTTCAATTTCTTTGTCTAGCGTTGCTTTAGGTAGCCGGTATTCAGGGATACCGTAACGCAGCCAGCCGCCGGCTTCGGGCATGGACTCAAACACATCCACAGCGAAACCTTGATAGCTTAAGTAATAGCCGCAAGCTAAACCTCCAGGCCCAGCCCCCACGACCGCGACGCGGTGACCGTTATATGGCCGCTTTTCAGGTGTAAATTGTTCCGAAAGCGATAAATCAATATCAGCAGCGTGGCGCTTTAATTGCCGAATCGCCACAGGTTCATCGACTAAGCTACGGCGACATTCATGCTCACAAAATGCAGGGCACACACGACCAATGGAGATAGGCATCGGCAGTGTATCTTTGATGACCTCAACCGCTTTAGAGTGGTCTTGTTGCGCAATGTGATAGAGATAGGTTTGTATGTCTACGTTGGCGGGACATGCAACTTTGCAAGGGGCTTCACAATCAGCATTATGATCGGCAAATATACGATTTAAAGCTTGGCGGCGCAGTGTATTAATTTGCGCTGATTGAGTGACTATCGTCATCCCGTCCTCAATGCAGGTCGCGCATGCTTTTACAATACCTTTGCCCACGATTTCCACAACGCACAAATCGCACGACTGTTTATTAGGATGCTGACTGATAGAGCACAGTGAAGGGACATCAATTTGAATATCTTTTGCGACATCCAAGATACTCTTTTGCTCACGCAATAGGTAAGTTTGACCATTAATTGTTACATTCATATAGAGCCATCTCTTTAAAATCATTGACACATGGCCCACTGTGCTCTGCGCTTTAAAGCAGAACCTTGCTAGCATAAGCAGAGAATTGCTAAGCTAATTCGGGCGAACCTAATTCATCATACAAATACAATTAATCATACAAATACATGCATGTCCACATAGTCAGTATGGATTTGAGAATCAGGTTATAACGAACCATTAGCAATGCCCTGAAACAACAGTCAGCAACACAGTGGTCGAACAAGTTAAAAAGAGAATTTTGGGTGCTCGCTGGGGATCTCTATCATAGAGACTTAAAATAGGAGCTATCTGTGTTTATTATAACCACACATACAGAAAGGATAAATATTGTCCGTTCTAAAACGAGACCTTGAGTGGCGTATAATGGTAAATTTGGTACAAACTTCATTGCTATGCTTCTGTTCATCAACACCGTAATAAATGAATAGAGGATCACCAATGACATTGCTTAAAGATATCGCCCTGAGTTCGGTTATCACGACTGCTGTTATGCTTAGCTTGCACGCTTCTTGGGATTGGGTTTTCATTGCTAGCTTGGAGGTTGCTGTATTAGCTTCTATTATCCTCGCCAGTATGCTCAAAGGGGCAATATCGCTAGAAAAGGTCATGGCATCGCACTTTTTACGCCATCAAACCTTCCCAAAACTAAAGCGTGGTATCTCGTCTTATATCATTTTAGTGGGTTCGAAGTTTGCCGCTATGGCCATTATCGCCCTGATTTTCAAGCAGCACGTGGCATTTACCGGCGCATTTAGTGGTGTAGTCGCATTTTTCGCGATCATCTTTGCTGTGCTTGGCATTGAAGCATTAATTGCACGTTTGAAACTGCAGCCAGTATTCAGCTAAATCTCTACTCTCAATCCAAACGCTCCGATTTCATTTCAGATAGACGTAAAAAAGCCCCGTCATTTCTGACGAGGCTTTAAAATGTGGTCGGTGAAGAGGGATTCGAACCCCCGACCCTCTGGTCCCAAACCAGATGCGCTACCAAGCTGCGCTATTCACCGAGATGTTGCATTGAGTCTTGCTAAGCAACGGATTCGTATATTACTGATTATTTTTTTTGACGCAAGTCATTTAGCACATCTTTTTTGTGCCAAATGATCGTTTGCTCAAGTATCAACCAATAAATCGTAAATAGTGACCAAGCACACACAGTTAGACACAAATCATTAACGAATTATTCTCAATTGATCCAGATCAGTGTCTAATTTTTAACCGCACAGTAGCATCAATCTGTCATCTAGCTTTGGAGGAAACATGGATTTTTGGCTTAATCTCCTATTTGGTAATGCGGTAGGCCTGTCATCAATGATCGTTATTTTTGGTGCCATTGGGCTTATGTTGTTTTACGGTGGTTTCTTCATCTACAAAGTAATGAATGACAAATCTCCTCACTAGAATCGCTTAGCCACTACTCGACAGCGACAATGCTGAAGAATAGACAACGCTTCGCACCGGAGTGAATGTATTGTTCACTCCGGACTTTTATTGCACATACACTTCTTTTTTAACACCTCTCATTTTCCCTAACTCAAGCTTAAGATATACTTTAGTTATCCTACTCTCTTACCTGTGTGACCTATCCGGGATACGTTATGTCTCAAGATGATGATCTGGAGCTATTCCAACAAATGATGGGCGATGTTAAGCCCTTAGAAAACGATACGATTGAGCTGAAAAAAGAACATCGTGTGTCTGAAGCACAACTAGCAAAACGCGATGCAGCCTTGTGGCTGTCAGAACAATGTCCTGATTACTTATCATTGGATTCTGCTCCCCCCTTAAAACCTGAAGCCCTTATCGAATTTAAGCGCGATGGCGTGCAAGAAGGGGTGTATCGCAAACTTCGTTTAGGCAAATACCCACTAGAGGCTAAATTGGATCTCCATCGCCGGACTCTCAGTCAGGCGAGAGACGAAGTCACCGCTTTTTTAAGGCAGTGCATGCGACTGGATGTGCGAACGATCATTATTGTTCATGGCAAAGGTGAGCGCTCTAACCCACCAGCATTAATCAAAAGCTATGTGGCGCACTGGCTGACTCAAATAAAAGATGTCCAATGTGTCCACAGCGCCCAACAATTTCACGGTGGAAGCGGTGCGGTGTACGTTTTACTGAGGAAAAGCCCTGAAAAACGGCTCGATAATCGAGAACGGCACCAAAAACGAACGAGTTGAGTGACTTGTCACTCACTTGGGTATAAAATACGCGACCTTATTTGTGTCTGACCAACCAAGAGTAATATAAACTCATGCCTAACTCTGCTGACGGTAAACGTCTTAATAAATACATCAGTGAAACTGGTTTTTGTTCTCGTCGTGAAGCGGATCGACTGATTGAACAGAAACGAGTCACCATCAACGGTATCACTCCAGAAATGGGGACAAAAGTGATGGCAGGTGACAACGTAGAAATCGATGGCAAGCCAGTTAAAAGCAAAGAGAAACCTGTTTATATTGCCTTGAATAAGCCAACCGGTATTACCTGTACTACCGAGCGTGATGTACCTGGTAACATTGTCGACTTTATTGGACACAGCAAACGTATTTTTCCTATCGGTCGATTAGACAAACCCTCTGATGGTTTGATTTTCCTGACCAATGACGGCGATATCGTCAATAAAATCTTGCGTGCAGGCAACAACCACGAAAAAGAGTATGTGGTGCGTGTTGATAAAGCCGTTTCAAAAGAATTTCTTAAGAACATGGCGGCTGGCGTTGCGATTTTAGACACAGTCACGCTGCCTTGTACGGTTGAACAAGAAACACGGTTCTCGTTTCGAATCACACTGACACAAGGGTTAAACCGCCAGATTCGACGCATGTGTGAAGCCCTAGGCTACGAGGTGCTTAAACTCCGTCGCGTTCGTATCATGAACATCAGTATTGATGGTATTCCAAACGGACAGTGGCGCTATCTTAGCGATGCAGAAGTTCAAGAGATTCATGCCTTATGTGAAGGGTCATCCAGTACCGAAGAAGCCTCTAGAAAAGATGGGACAGGTCGACGCATCAATAAAGCAACCGATGCCAAACTTCATGATGCTCGTATCGAAGCAAAACGAGAAAAAATGAAGACCTTCTCGGGCCATGGTGCCGATGAGTTCAGACGCGGGCCTAAACAGAGTAATCGCAATAAGCCTAGTACTGGTCGTCCTAATTCAGAGCATAAACCTCGTCAAAACTCGACACCAAGCAAACCGAAGGCTCGTGTTAGCGGAACCTTGTCGTTAAAAAAATAGACACTTGTGAGCGCCTATAGGCAATCAATTTTGTTGGTAATAGCGCTTGTAGGTAATAGCGCTTGTAGGTAATCGCTCCTGTAAGCAATAACACTTGCAGACAACCGCTCCCGCAGACAATAAGCATTTGCCTGCGTTAGGGCGACGGTAAGCTAACTCTCACATAAATTAGCAAAGACACCACGCGTCAGCGTCGCTAAATCTTGCGGCGCTAACTCAATCTCAAGCCCTCGCTTTCCTGCGCTTACACACATGGTTTTTCTTAGTTCAGCACTAATGTGTATAAAAGTAGGCAATAGCTTTTTTTGTCCTAACGGGCTGATACCACCTAAGACATATCCCGTCGCTTTCTGAGCAATGTCTTTATCGGCCATCTCTGCTTTTTTGCCGCCCGCCGCTTTTGCCGCCAATTTTAAGTTTAATTTTTCCTCGACCGGAATGATCGCGACCGCCAGGTTTTTTGGCTCACCATTTAGTGAAAACAGTAGCGTTTTAAAAACGGTTTCAGGGTCTTGTCCAAGGGCTTGTACCGCCTCAAGCCCGTAGCTCTCGTGTCTTGGATCATGGTGATATTGGTGGACAACGTGGTTGATTTTCTTCTTTTTAGCAAGATTAATAGCAGGTGTCATAACAGTTCCCAAGACAATAAAAAAAGCGGCACCAAAGGCACCGCTTAGTTTTAAACTGACTCATACAAAGAGTCAATCAGTGACTATTTGATTTTGTATACGATCTCACCTTTCGGCTCATACTTATTGACGTCAATTGGGCTGTTGGCTTCTAAGTAGTCTTTCAACACTTCAGCATCAACAAAGCCAGTATTCACATAGCCAGGGTGGTTGTTCAATTTAGGGTAACCATCACCGCCCGCAGCATTAAAGCTAGGAACCGTAAATCTGTAGGTCGCTTTAGGGTCTAGTGCTTTACCATTAATAACAACGTCGGAAACAGATTCTTTACCTACCGTCATTGAGATACCAGCAAACTGTGCGTATGCACCAGAATCAACCGGTTTTAGCGCGACAACATTCAAGTAATCTAGCACTTCCGCGCCGCTCATGTCGGTGTAAGTGACGATGTTACCAAACGGCTGAACCGTTAAGACATCTTTGTATGTCACATCGCCTTGCTCAATGGAGTCGCGAACGCCACCAGAGTTCATGACCGCAAAATCGGCTTTAGCTCGCTCTTTATGAGACATACCAATCAAACGACCTAGGTTAGTCTGCTTAAAGCGAACCACATTACGGTCCCCTTCGAGCTTGCCATTTGTTTCAGCAATTTTTTCACCCAATTGACCCTGGCCTTTTTCTTGATACGGCGTCAGGAACGCAAGTAATTCTGCATCTTCCTGAATCTCACCTTCAATCAGCACCCGTTGTTTTTTACCGTCAACTTTGACTTTTTTCTTCAGGTTAACCGGAATCAAATCGTAGCTCACCATGTCGAGTTCGCCGTTTTTAAATTCATAGTCGGCACGACCTACGTATTTGCCCCATTCGTGTGCTTGAACAATCCAAGTGCCGTTTTGAGTATCAGGTTTACACTCATCCGCTGGCTTGAAGTTCTTTTTAACGACATTAGGGCCTTCCATACAGACCGGCTCTTGTGAGTGACCACCGACAATCATGTCTAGGTCGCCTTCATTAAGATAGCGTGCTAACGCAACATCACCCGGTGCATTCACTCCACGCTCACCATTTTCATAGTGACCCATGTGAGTCACGGCAAAAATAAGATCGGGTTTTTCTGTTTCTTTTAGTTCGGCAATGAGCTTTTTAGCCTCAACTTTCGGGTCACGGAACTCGATACCCCCAATATATTCAGGATTACCAATCTTCGCCGTGTCTTCGGTTGTTAAGCCAATAACCGCAATTTTAATACCTTGCTTGTCAAACATTTGGTAAGCATCAAACATGCGCTCACCGGTTTTCTTGTCGTAAATGTTGGCAGACAACATTGGGAAATTCGCCCACTCTTTTTGCTTAAACAGTACTTCAAGAGGATTATCAAACTCATGATTGCCCAATGCCATTGCATCGTAGCCAATCTTACTCATTCCCTTAAAGTCTGGTTCAGCATCTTGCAGGTCTGATTCAGGAACCCCGGTGTTAATATCACCGCCAGACAAAAGCAATAAGCTGCCACCTTCGGCCTCTACGTCGGCACGAATGCTGTCGATCAGGGTTTTACGAGCAGCCATGCCGTACTCACCGTATTTGTTTTGCCAAAAACGGCCATGGTGATCATTAGTATGAAGAACGGTTAGCTTATAGGTTTCATCGGCATTCCATTCATGTTCTGGTTGAGTTGCGCATCCTGCAAGTGATGCGATGATCGCCGCACTAAGTACGGATTTTAATATAAGGCTATTTTTCATTGTTCTACCTTTGAACTTAGGAGATTCCACTGCTTTAACCGTTTGTAATCAAGAATATTTCCACTCACAAACGGTTTATAATTATTAACAATTCATGCTAAATTTCAATGTATATACATACTTAGAAATATTACAAAAAGTTGCGTTAGTTTAAATTAACCATTTAAACATAACATGTTGATTTCACTTTTATGATGCATGGGTCACAAGTTGCTGAGCTGGCACCCATACATTTAACTACATACATTATTAGTTTCAATATCGATAAAGTTAAACCCACTCTTGCTAAGAGTGTTACGTATTCACTACAAAGATGGGGATAACGAGGAGGGTACCGATTTAACAACATAAAAAGTGAACACGTTTTGTATGATTTATGTTGTGGTTTTTTATCACTGCCTATAGCCTTAGTCACTATAGTGAGAAGTATTGTTTTCGTTGCCAAGGCAACAGGTGCTGTGAAGGGTGGTTGTATTGTTTGGTTCTTTGTTATTCACAAAAGAGCATCCATTTCGTCGATTACGTTATCGTGTATTTTTGGACACCCATATTTATCGACCCTATGCACATTTCATGTACGGGGCGATTGTTGTTTTTCTACTTTTCACCATTTCTGACAAACTCGTTTTACAACAATATGCCGACCCAGTCGCCGCCGCCCGTATCCTTCTCGCAACCAGTGCATCCGTATTATTATATTGCGCTTCAAGATACCAATGGCGATGCTTGCCCATACTTGAAGTCGCGCTTTTTATCAGTGCTGGACTCATTGTTCATTTCGCTGGAGCCATTGCATTAAGCCTTGGAAACACCAACTACCAAAGTGGTAGTATTTTACTCATGCTCTACATTGGCACCTTTTCCCGACTCTCATTTGGCTATTCATTGACAGCGATCATTGGCATCATTTTGCCCTATATTCTTTACGTGCACCCCGCCCTAGCTGAACTCGAAGCCATGAAAGAATCAAACCATTATATGGTGGTATTAAGCACTGCCCTATTCTGCATTCTTGGCAGTTATCGTAGAGCACTAGAAACCAGAACGCGATTTGAAGAGAGCCAGAAGATACGCAGTCAATCAATTAAACTCGCGGCCTACTCCCAACGCCTTAAAGATATGAGTGAAACGGACGCTTTGACAAAAATCCACAATCGCCATTATTTGAATCAATGGATTCACCATGCAGAGCAGGCACCTCGACCTTTGAACCTCACATTCGTGATGTTAGATATCGATCATTTTAAACAGGTCAATGATCGTGACGGCCACCATGCGGGGGATCTCATCATCAGAAAAGTCGCTTCAGTACTCGCCTCAAATAAACCGGCTAACGGCCAATTGATTCGTTACGGAGGTGAAGAGTTTTTACTTATCCTTCCCGAGGGAGATATTCAGCGTATCGCGTCGCAAGTAGAACACCTACGTCAAAAATGTTCGGTCTCAAACCCAAATGGAAATGCTAACGTCACTGTGTCGGCCGGAGTCTACATTGCAAACCATCATAACGATAGCGTGTTAGCGGCGATCAATTACGCTGACAAGGCACTTTATAAGGCCAAAGCATCCGGAAGAAACCAAACGGTGATGCCTCAATGGAAGGGTTAATTAGCAACATTCAAAATGGTGCGTCATGCCGGTGAATAAATGGAAAGCTTAAAAAACTTGCCTTGAATGATCATAATAAAAGCGGCCATTGGCCGCTTTTATTTACACAACATAAAACACTTAATATCGATTAACGAATATCAATATGTTCAAAGCCTTTGATAAGATCATCCAGTGCTTTCATTTGTGCTAGAAACGGCTCAAGCTTATCGAGTGGCAGTGCCGATGGTCCATCGCACATCGCCGCGTCTGGGTTAGGATGCGCCTCAATAAAGAGTCCTGCAATACCTGTCGCCAGACCCGCTTTTGCTAATTCAACCGTTTGTTCACGACGACCACCAGAGGCTGCACCTGAAGGGTCACGCATCTGTAGTGAGTGTGTCACATCGAAAATGATCGGACTGCCGTTCGATACTTTCTTCATCACGCCAAAGCCCAGCATATCAACCACTAGGTTGTCGTAACCATGACACGCGCCACGCTCACATAGGATAATTTTCTCATTGCCACACTCGGCAAATTTATCAACGATGTTGCCAACTTGACCAGGGCTCATAAACTGAGGTTTCTTCACGTTAATGACCGCATCGGTTTTCGCCATTGCTTCGACAAGGTCTGTCTGGCGAGCAAGAAAAGCTGGCAATTGAATCACATCCACCACATCCGCGACAGGCTGAGCTTGAGCTTCGTTGTGGATATCGGTAATGATCTTCACACCGAACGTATCTTTTAGCTCCTGGAAGATTTTCAGGCCTTCTTCCAAGCCTGGGCCACGATAAGAATGTACTGAGCTACGGTTTGCTTTATCAAATGACGCCTTGAAAACGTATGGAATGCCTAGTTTCTCAGTCACTTTTACATAGTGCTCGCAGATTTGCATCGCCATATCACGCGATTCAAGCACATTCATACCAGCAAAGAGGGTAAATGGTTTGTCATTCGCTACTGGGATATCACCTACGTGAACGGTTTTAACTGTCATTGGATACTCTCTAATTTTTTAGTGAAGGATAACAGGCGCACGGCTGATCGCTGATACCTGTGTTTTCAGTAATTCAATCGCGGGGTCATCAGGGCATTGGTCGATAAAGTATTGGAAATCACTGGCGGCAACTTGATGGCAATCCAACTGCTGATAAATATAGCCTCGGTCTCGAATCTCATACGGGTCATCAGGAACAAACGTCAGCGCAAGGTCGGTACATCGCAACGCGAGTGTATATTTTTCTTCTCTTAACAAGGCGCTTTTTAACAACGCCAGCCAACGACCGATTACCGTTGGGTTATCAGACACGGCAAGATGCTTCGATTCTAATTTAGCCAAGGGGCCTTCATTACCAATCAGCCACGCACGTAATGTTGATTTTGCAACATACTCGCCATCATATGGATTGATATAACAGGGTGCTTCGTTTGGCCAAGTGACTTTCAACAAAAACTGCGTTGGAAATGTCACGGCCTCTACAGGGAAGCCTAGCTTGCTCGCCAGATAGATCAAGATAGCACCTAAGCTAACCGGTACCCCCTTTCTTCTTTCAAGCACCTTATCGATGAAGGCATTTTCAGACGAAAAATAGGCCTCGGTATCACCACCAAAGTTCCATTCTTTATAGAACAACCTGAGCAAGGCATCAAAGCGTTGTTTCTCATCGACTTCATGTGCCAAAGTTTGCTCAGCATCTTTTAGCAAACGAGCTAATTCTGCCTCAGCCCAGTGGTTTTGAGTGTCTGGATCAACAGCTTTATTTAAAATTAAAGCGCCTTCAACTAACGCGATGGCGTCAAAATCTTCATCAAACAGTTCGAGCATCGTTTACCCCATTAAGAATGGTGTTTTGAACATGGCAATCTTTGCTGCCATCATCAACCATCCTAGTGCACCGAAAAATGCACATATTCTAAGTAAGTTATTCTTGGCCAGTTTTAAAGCAAAGAAACCCAACGCAAAGTAAGCCAAGATACAAGTGACTTTCTCTGTCATCCATGGGGCGGCATCTGTAAACGGAATAAATCCAGTAATCATGATAAGTCCGATACCTGACAACAGTAGCAACGAATCATTGATGTGAGGGAAGCGCTTCAAAAACGGATGATTCACTTTTGGTGAGTTCATCATAATCAATCCAAATCTCACAGACAGCAGCGCAACACTCAGTGCGATCGTCAACAAGTGGAAATGTTTTAGTCCTTCATACATAGCTACTTTACTCTCTGTTATTATTTTTCGGCTTATTGTTTATTTTTATGGATTACAGTTTATTTTTATGGCTTACAGTTACTGCTTATGGTTCTACCACTCTAAGAGCTACCCGCGTAAAGCCAGATTATTATCCAGCTATCATCAATTACACACTACTGCCATTGGCCAAGTGTGACTCTGTCGTTACCCGCATAATCTTGTTCTGTGATGACATGTTTAAAGCCATTACTTTCCAAAACAGATCGCACCGCCGCTCCTTGTTCAAAACCGTGTTCGAACATCAACCATCCATTTGGCAATAAAAACGATGCCGCCTGAGCTGAGATCAACTCGATGTCTGCTAAGCCATTATTTTCCGCAATAAGCGCCGTTGATGGTTCAAACCGAACGTCACCTTGAGACAAATGGGGATCGTGCTTATCGATATAAGGAGGGTTAGACACAATCAACGAAAATCGTTTCTTGTCGTCAATAGGAGTAAACCAACTGCCCTGACAGAACGTGACATTCCCCAGACCGAGCTTAGTCGCATTGCCAGTGGCAAGCTCTACTGCATCTTGTTGATAGTCAACACCCACAAACTGACGCTCAGGTAACTCAGACGCTAACGCTAATGCGATCGCTCCTGTGCCTGTGCCTAAATCCAGGACATCGCCCGTTAGAGTGCTCGCCTTATCTAGCGCTAATTCCACTAGTCGCTCGGTATCAGGTCTTGGGATCAGTGTGCTGGAGGCAACATTGAGTGGCAATGACCAAAACTCACGCTCACCAAGAATATAAGCGACAGGTTCACCCTTCACTCTTCGAGCTAACAAGGATTCAAACTGCGCAGACTGCACGTCGGTTAAACACTTTTCAGGCCACGTCAGAAGGTAACTTCTTGGCTTATCTAGGGCATGGCAAAGTAACACGGCCGCATCAAGCGAAGCCGAATCACTACCTGACTCCGAAAGAACAAGCGATGCCCGTTTGAGCACCGCTTCAATAGATGATTCCAATATCATCAATTAGTTATTCTCAGCAAGCGCCGCAAGCTGATCGGCTTGGTGTTCCGTCAATACAGGGTCAATCAAGGTTTGGAGATCGCCTTCCATGATTTCTGATAAACGGTATAACGTCAGCGTGATACGGTGATCAGATACTCGGCCTTGTGGGTAGTTGTAAGTACGAATGCGATCACTACGATCGCCAGAACCCAATAGGTTACGACGAGTGTCAGAGACTTCAGCAGCACGCTTTGCAACTTCAGCTTGAGTGATACGCGCGGCAAGTACCGCCATTGCTTTCGCTTTATTCTTATGTTGCGAGCGTTCATCCTGACATTCGACAACGGTGCCGGTTGGCAAGTGAGTAATACGAATAGCAGAATCAGTGGTGTTGACGTGCTGACCACCCGCTCCCGATGCACGGAAAGTATCAATCTTCAGATCAGCGGCTTTGATCTCTGGGATCTCTGCTTCTGGTACTTCTGCCATCACAGCAACCGTACATGCTGAAGTATGCACACGACCTTGTGATTCGGTAGCCGGAACACGTTGAACACGATGTCCACCGGATTCAAACTTAAGCACACCGTACGCACCTTCGCCCGTTACTTTAGCAATCATTTCTTTAAAGCCACCTTGCTCAGAGATATTTGAGCTCATGACTTCGATGCGCCAGCCTTTCTTTTCTGCATAACGGCTGTACATACGGAAAAGGTCGCCAGCAAAAATACCCGCTTCATCACCACCCGCGCCGGCGCGGATTTCAAGGAAACAGTTACGATCATCATTAGGGTCTTTTGGCAATAACAGAACCTGAAGTTCATCAGCTAAGCGTTCAATTGTCGCTTTAGATTCGGCAATTTCTTCTTGCGCCATTTCGCGCATTTCTGCGTCATCTTCTTTTGCCATTTCTTCTGCCGCAGCAAGATCATCTTGTGCTTGCTGGTAGGCTTGGAAGCACTGTGTCACTTCTTCTAACTGAGAATACTCTCTCGACAACGCTCGGAATTTATTCTGATCGCCAATCACGCCAGGATCACCGAGCAGGTGTTGAACTTCTTCGTAGCGTTCAACCAGAGTTTCCAATTTCATTAGGATGGAGGATTTCATAATTGCTGTCTTATCTCAGGGTATGGCTTATTTAGTTTGGTCTAAACCCAAACTTTGTCTGATGACCGTCAGTTTTGCAGGATCACCCTGCTCGGCGGCATCTTGTAACGCCTTAGTTGGCGCATGAATAAGCTTGTTGGTTAATTTATTACTTAGCTCTAATAACACTTTTTCCGGATCGGAGCCTGTGGCTAAAGCTTGTAAACTTTTTGACAATAAATCGTGGCGAGTCTCATTCGCTTGTTTTCTAAACTCTCGGATACTGTCGACGGCTTGAAGTGAACGCATCCATGTCATGAACTGAGCACTTTCTTCGCTCACAATGACTTCCGCTTGGATCGCCTCAACTTTTCGTTGCTCGATATTGCCATCAACTATCGATTGCAAGTCATCAACAGTATAGAGGTAGGCATCGTTCAATTCTCCCACCTGTGACTCTATATCACGAGGTACCGCGATATCGATCAACAGCATCGGCTGATATCGACGTTGTTTAATGGCAGTTTCGACCATCCCCTTACCAATAATGGGTAGCGGGCTCGCCGTCGAGCTGATCACAATGTCTGCACGTGGCAACACATCAGGAATCTCATTTAGAGCAATAACCTGGGCACCAAACTGAGAGGCCAGCACATCCGCGCGTTCTTTGGTTCGGTTGGCCACAATCATTTGTTTACAACCATGCCCTTGCAGATGTTTCGCTACCAGTTCTATGGTTTCACCCGCACCGACCAATAGGACCACGGAGTCAGCGATGGTTTCAAAAATTTGTCGTGCTAACGTACAAGCCGCATAAGCGACTGACACCGCACTGCTGCCGATCTCTGTTTCAGTTCGAACTCGCTTTGCGACGGAAAACACCTTTTGGAACAGTTTCTCGACGCTGCCATCAATCGCGCGTAACTCTCTTGCGTCAGAATAGGCTTGTTTCACCTGCCCTAAAATTTGCGGCTCACCAAGAACTAAGGAATCCAAACCACATGACACGCGCATGAGATGCCGAATTGCCGCTTGTTCCTCATGAACATACAACGAAGGTTTCAGCTCTTCTGCAGCAACACCGTGAAACTGAATCAGCCAATCAATCAGTTGTGTTTTACTGAAACTACCTGTGTCACAGTATATTTCGGTGCGGTTGCACGTTGACAGGATGACGGAGCCATTTACCTTGCTATTTTCTTTTAGCTCATTCAGGGCTCGGTCGAGTTTTTCAGGCGGAAACGCCACCTTCTCTCTAAGATCCACTGACGCTGTATTATGGTTGATACCAATGGCAAGCAATGACATGTAAAGCGAATTCTCTGATACGGATATGACAAATAGGTCGGAATTTTACTTGATGGCACGCTTTAATGAAAGGCTCAGACCAATTTGTTTTCCTGAGTTTGTGGGTTTGGTGCTATAGTCTTTCAATATTGTATTGAATTTGAACAATAAACCAGCACGTAAGATGTTTCCTATGCTTAAGCTCTCTCGCCAATTTTTCTATACGTTACTCGCCTTTTACCTTGTAGGTTGTACCAGCGTACCACCTGAACCTAAAAGCGTAGAATGGACCGCTCATCGATCTGAACTTTCCTCTCTTACCCAGTACACTGCGATTGGGAAGTTGGGCTACGTTTCTCCAGAGCAGCGACAAACCCTCAACTTTCAATGGACACACTCCCCTAATTTTACTCAAGTTAGGTTGACCACCTTCCTAGGGCAGACCGTCTTAAATTTAACGTCAACGCCCAGCGGGGCTTTCATTGAAACCTACGACGGCCAAAAGCTAAGTGGCAAAAATGTCAATCAACTCATTTATCAACTTGTTGGTTTAGATATTCCCATTGAGCAACTTCAAGATTGGCTTATCGGCCTTCCGACGACCGCTGATACTTATCAGTTAAACAGTTTCAATACCGTGGGCAGCTTGACAAAACAATTACAAAATAAGTCATGGCAATTGGAGTACGAGGCATACCGAAGCTTTACTCTTACAGACTCAGAGCAAACCCTTCCTATGCCTACTCGTATGCTGCTCACGCAAGGCGACACCACTCTAAAACTAGTGGTCTCTAAATGGACAATGAAACAATGACCGCGAAGCAAACCACACGGTGGCCTAGCCCCGCAAAACTGAATCTATTTTTATACATCACTGGCCGCCAAGCTAACGGCTATCATGAACTCCAAACGCTATTCCAATTCATAGACCTGTGCGATCACCTTGAGATCACACCCAACGACAGTGGCACTGTCACCCTATCCCCAGACATTGATGGTGTGGCCACGCAAGACAACCTAATTTGGCGAGCCGCTACCGCGTTGCAAAAATACGCCATCTCAGGTGCGCTTTGCGCTAATCCACGCGGCAAATCACTGGGGGCACATATTCACCTCACGAAGATCTTGCCGATGGGGGGCGGGATTGGCGGCGGCTCTTCCAATGCAGCAACGGCATTAGTCGCACTCAATTATTTGTGGCAGCTCGACTGCACCACAGATGAGCTTGCAAATATAGGGCTAGCACTCGGGGCTGATGTGCCGGTTTTTGTGCGTGGTTTTGCGGCATTTGCTGAGGGTGTAGGTGAAAAACTATCACCAGCAGAGCCGAAAGAAAAATGGTATTTGGTTGTCAAACCAGAGGTCAGTATCGCAACGGTCGATATTTTCACGCATCCAAAATTAACTCGAGATACGCCAAAACGAGACTTACCAACGCTTTTAGACTCGCTTTACGTAAACGATTGCGAAAAAATTGTCCGAATGCTGTACCCAGAGGTTGATAAGCAACTTTCTTGGCTGCTACAATACGCGCCGTCGAGATTGACGGGAACCGGATCTTGCGTTTTTGCTGAATTTAACAGCAAAGAGAGCGCAGAGAAAGTTTTTCACCACCTTCCTGACAATGTCTCCGCTTATGTAGCGAAAGGGTGCAACCGCTCTCCTTTACTAGAGACCTTGGCTAATTACCAATTAGCCCAAACACAATCTGTTTAAACTAGACGCAACCCTGAGGTTTCCACCGTGCCTGATATGAAGCTATTTGCTGGTAACGCTACACCTGAACTAGCCCAACGTATTGCTGATCGTCTATACATCTCTCTTGGAGATGCTACTGTTGACCGTTTTTCTGATGGCGAAGTCGCTGTTCAAATCAATGAAAACGTTCGTGGTAGTGATGTATTCATCATTCAGTCAACTTGTGCGCCAACTAACGACAACCTAATGGAGTTAGTGGTAATGATTGATGCAATGCGCCGCGCTTCAGCAGGCCGTATTACTGCTGTAATTCCTTACTTTGGTTATGCACGTCAAGATCGTCGCGTACGCTCTGCTCGTGTGCCAATTACAGCTAAAGTTGTTGCTGATTTCCTTTCTAACGTTGGTGTTGACCGTGTGTTGACTATCGACTTACATGCTGAGCAAATCCAAGGCTTCTTCGACGTACCTGTTGATAACATCTTCGGTACACCAGTACTGCTTGAAGATATGGCTAACCGTGGTCTAGAAGATCCAGTCGTTGTGTCTCCTGATCTTGGTGGTGTTGTACGCGCTCGCGCAACAGCAAAAGCACTCGGTGATATTGACATCGCGATCGTCGATAAGCGTCGTCCACGTGCAAACGTGTCTGAGGTCATGAACCTTATCGGTGATGTTGAAGGCCGTGACTGTGTCATCGTCGATGACATGATCGATACTGGTGGCACACTGTGTAAAGCAGCCGAAGCTCTGAAAGAACGTGGCGCTAAGCGTGTATTTGCTTACGCAACACACGCAGTATTCTCTGGCAACGCCGCTAAAAACATCAAGAACTCAGTACTTGACCAAGTCATCGTGACTGACTCAATTACATTGACAAAAGAAATGGCAGCAACCGGTAAAGTTCACCAGTTAACGCTATCTTCTATGCTGGCTGAAGCGATTCGCCGTATTAGCAACGAAGAGTCAATTTCTGCGATGTTCAGCTCTAAGTAAGCGTTCAACGTATTATAAAAAACCACTTCTTGATGAAGTGGTTTTTTTGTATTCACGTTTTGTGTCTCCACTTAGTGTGCTATCATACCGCGCTTTTTGATATTCAAGAGAGATCGGTCCGTTGACTCAGCAGATAAAATTACTTGTAGGCCTAGCCAACCCAGGTCCCGAATACGCGAGAACGCGCCACAATGCAGGAGCATGGGTGGTCGAAGAGCTTGCTCGAATTCATAACATCACCTTAAAGAATGAACCAAAATTCTTTGGCCTAACTGGTAGAATCCAGGCTAATGGCAGTGATCTTAGAGTATTAGTTCCAACAACATTTATGAACTTATCAGGTAAAGCCATTGCCGCTTTAGCCAAGTTCTATCAAATTCAACCTGAAGAAATCATGGTCGCTCACGATGAGCTAGACTTACCTCCAGGTGTTGCTAAGTTCAAGAAAGGTGGTGGTCATGGCGGTCATAATGGCCTCAAAGACACCATCAGTAAGCTCAGCAACAATAAAGACTTCTATCGCCTTCGGATTGGTATTGGCCATCCTGGACACAGAGACAAAGTCGCAGGCTATGTATTAGGTAAAGCACCAGCAAAAGAGCAAGAATGCCTTGATGCTGTTGTCGATGAATCTGTACGCAGTCTTGATATTTTACTTAAAGATGGCCTGCCAAAAGCACAAAATCGCCTACACACGTTCAAAGCTGAATAAGGTTACAATCATGGGTTTTAAATGTGGCATCGTTGGATTGCCAAACGTTGGTAAATCAACTCTGTTCAACGCACTAACAAAAGCAGGAATTGAAGCAGCAAACTTCCCGTTCTGTACTATCGAACCAAACACTGGCATCGTTCCTGTTCCAGATTTACGTCTAGACGCCTTGTCTAAAATTGTTAATCCGCAAAAGATTTTGCCGACAACAATGGAATTCGTTGATATTGCAGGCCTTGTGGCTGGCGCATCAAAAGGTGAAGGCTTAGGTAACAAATTCTTAGCTAACATCCGCGAAACTGACGCGATTGGCCACGTTGTTCGTTGTTTTGAAAACGACAACATTATCCACGTTTCAGGTAAAGTATCACCGATTGATGATATCGAAGTGATCAACTTAGAATTAGCATTAGCCGATCTTGACAGTTGTGAACGTGCGATCTTCCGCAATGCTAAAAAAGCAAAAGGCGGCGATAAAGACGCAAAATTTGAAACTACTGTACTTGAAAAGTTACTACCAGTGCTTACTGAAGGTGGCATGGCACGTACCGTTGAACTGGCAAAAGAAGAACTCGCAGCGATTGGCTACTTGAACTTCCTAACCCTTAAACCAACGATGTACATCGCCAACGTTAACGAAGACGGTTTTGAAAACAACCCGTACCTTGATGCCGTTCGTGAGTTTGCAGCCAATGAGAACAACGTGGTGGTTGCCGTTTGTGCAGCCATTGAATCTGAGCTGTCAGAACTTGATGATGAAGATCGCGTAGAATTCCTCGCCGACATGGGTATCGAAGAGCCGGGACTTAACCGTGTGATTCGATCGGGCTACGATCTTCTAACGCTACAGACTTATTTCACCGCGGGTGTTAAAGAAGTACGTGCATGGACGATTCCTATCGGCGCCACGGCACCACAGTCTGCTGGTAAAATTCATACTGACTTCGAGAAAGGCTTCATTCGTGCCGAAGTCGTTGGTTACAATGATTTTATCGAATTCAACGGTGAATCTGGAGCAAAAGATGCGGGTAAATGGCGTCTTGAAGGCAAAGATTACATTGTAAAAGATGGCGATGTAATTCACTTCCGTTTCAACGTTTAACAAAGCAATTGTTGTTTTGTATAAAAAGCCAGCACCTGCTGGCTTTTGTTGTTTTTAAAGCCTTAGCGTAAAACTCAGCTATCAAATGACTCGTAACAAATAACACCATTTAGCTGGTGCTTATATAACAGTTTTTGATCACAAACGACGCTATTTGTTTAAAAAAAACTCGAACAGCACTTTTTAGTGGATTTCTTCAAAAAAAAAGTTGACGCATTTGTCTCAACTACGCATAATGCGCCCCGTTCTCAGCGATAAGGCAACTTAACGCCGGGAGTGAAAAATTGAAAAGAAATGGCTACTTAGCTCAGCTGGTTAGAGCACATCACTCATAATGATGGGGTCGCAGGTTCAAATCCCGCAGTAGCCACCATTTCAAATTTTCTTGTAACAGGAACAACAATGCGGTCGTGGCGGAATTGGTAGACGCACCAGATTTAGGTTCTGGCGCCGAGAGGTGTGAGAGTTCAAGTCTCTCCGACCGCACCATTCTTTAGAAATAAAGAATCAAGTATGATGACTTTGAGTTTCAAGTACTCTAAACAATCCTGTTGGGCTATCGCCAAGCGGTAAGGCACTGGCTTTTGATGCCAGCATTCCCTGGTTCGAATCCAGGTAGCCCAGCCAACATTTTGTTTTATTGAATAGAAGTTTTTCTTAAATTCGGTAGAACTAGAGATAAGATTGTATTATATTGTCTCGCTTGCAAAACATGGCTACTTAGCTCAGCTGGTTAGAGCACATCACTCATAATGATGGGGTCGCAGGTTCAAATCCCGCAGTAGCCACCATACAACGTTATCTAGATTCTCCAATGTCTTTATAACTATATATTCATCTCTAAGTCTGTACTTAGGTTGAAAAGCTTT
>NZ_JBFROV010000012.1:0-69450 GCF_041471725.1 Vibrio sp. 10N.261.51.F12
ATAATTTACAGATAAAAATACTTATGTTTCATATAGTTAATCGTTAAATAAAACCGCTACCGCTTGTTAAATTTAAAAACATGATGTTAATCACTTGTTGTGTTAATTTTTAACCGATAGTATTAAAACGAGTGTTTAATACAGGTGTTTTAATCGCATGGAATATAAAACAGAAACAAGAGATAAAATTTTAGATGTTGCTGAGGCTTTATTTACTGAACATGGATATAAAGGAACATCATTACGTACTCTAACCAGTAAGGCTAAAGTCAACGTGGCTTCAGTTAACTACCATTTTGGTGATAAAAAGAGTTTGATTCGTCAATTACTTAATCGCTACTTAAGCGAATTGATGCCAGCGATTAACGAATCGCTGCTCTGTTTAAATCAAAGGGAAAGCTACAACCTTGATGATGTATTCCATGCAATCAAGGCACCGTTGTGTTCATTAAATAACATCAAGGCTAACGGCATGAACCGCTTCTTATTGCTCCTGAGTAAAGGCTACTCCGATATTCAAGGGCACTTACGTTGGTTCATTTTAACTCGATATAAAAGCACCTTAGACCTTTTTGTCGAATCCGTCCGCTCGTGTTGCGACGACATGGATGACGCTGAGTTATTTTGGCGCCTTCATTTTTCTCTGGGTACCTTTATTTTTGCCATCGGTTCGAGTAAGGCACTCACCGAAATCGCATCCAGTACATTTGATCAACACGACGCGGACGTCGAAGGCATCATCGATCGCCTCATCCCTTATCTGTCTGCAGGTGTTTTAGCGCCTTCCAATATAGAGAAACGCTAAATGCACTCAACATACACATTCACTTTAAACCAATGTGCATCAACTCGTGGTCCGTTTTTAAGCCGCTATGCACCTTTACCCCCCTGCGCTAGCGCATACACATTCGCTCTAGTCATAAACAATGACTCAATTGAACACAAGGAACAGTACTTATGAGTTTCATCAGCCAAAAATTAATCAGTGAACCTGCATTTAGCTTGTTTAAAAAAGTACTTCCACCCCTTTCCGCTACCGAAAGAGAGGCAATGGAAGCGGGCAGCGTATGGTGGGACGGTGAACTATTTTCTGGTAACCCTGATTTCTCGACCCTTCATCAGTATCCAAAACCGACACTGACACAAGAAGAACAATCATTCATCGATAACGAGCTTGAAACCCTACTGTCGATGCTTGATGATCATAAAATGGTCAAAGAAGATCGCGATCTCCCTGCCGAGGTATGGGCGTATCTGCGCAAAGAGCGCTTCTTCTCTCTCATCATTTCTAAAGACTATGGTGGCCGTCATTTTTCTGCACTGGCTAACTCGACCATCGTATCTAAGATTGCATCGCGTAGTATGAATGCCGCGATTACCGTTATGGTCCCCAACTCACTTGGGCCAGGCGAACTCCTGTCTCATTACGGTACACAAGAACAAAAAGATTATTGGTTACCACGTCTCGCCAACGGTACGGATACACCGTGCTTCGCACTTACGGGGCCAGAAGCGGGCTCTGACGCTGGTGGTATTCCGGATACTGGCACGGTTTGTTACGGCATGCACGAAGGTCAAGAAGTACTCGGTATTCGTCTAAGCTGGAATAAACGCTATATAACATTGGCGCCTGTTGCGACGGTCATGGGGCTCGCGTTTAAGTTACAAGATCCTGAGCAGCTATTGGGTGATAAAAAAGACATTGGCATTACCTGTGCGTTAATTCCAACTGACCACGATGGCGTTATCATTGGGGAACGCCATGACCCGATGCACCTTGCTTTTATGAACGGTACTATTCGCGGTAATGACGTATTTATCCCGATGGAATGGCTAATAGGTGGTGCAAACTACGCCGGTCGTGGCTGGAGAATGTTAGTAGAATGTCTATCGGCTGGGCGTGGCATCTCACTTCCAGCACTTGGCACAGCCGTTGGTCATTTAACAGCACGAACAACTGGTGCTTATGCTTATGTGCGTAAACAGTTCGGGATGTCGATTGGTAAATTTGAAGGTGTCGCAGAGGCTATGGGTCGCATCGGGGGTATGACATATCTTCTTGAAGCCAACCGCACCCTGACTACGACATCATTGGATATGGGCGAAACCCCAGGAATCGTTACCGCCATTGCTAAATACCACATGACGGAAATCTCACGAACTATCCTAAATGATTCAATGGATATTCATGCTGGCCGCGCTATCCAATGTGGTCCAATGAATTACCTCGCTTCCCCATATATGTTCATGCCAGTCTCTATTACTGTAGAGGGGGCGAATATACTCACACGTAACCTTATGATCTTTGGTCAAGGGGCAACACGTTGTCATCCTTATGTCTTACAAGAGATGGAAGCGGCGGCCAATCCTAACCACGAAGAAGGTGTAAAAGCGTTCGATAACTTATTGTTCAAGCACATCGGTCATGCCACGAAAAACTCCATAGGCGGTTTGTTTGCTGCCCTGACTGGCTCCGCATTTACGTCTTCTCCTGTTAGCGGTGAAACGGCACGTCATTATAAGAGGTTAAAGCGTTTAAGTAAGGCATTAGCAGTGAGTGCTGACTTTGCAATGCTCACTCTTGGCGGGCAACTAAAGCGTAAAGAGTTGATTTCAGCTCGATTAGGCGATGGTTTGGCGTACCTGTACTTGGTTTCAGCCGTACTGAAAAAATTCCATGATGAGGGACAACCAGCCGCCGATCTTGATTATGTGCATTATGCCGCCGAGCATTGTTTCTACCACGCCGCTAAGTCGTTAAACGAAGCCTATCGCAATTTCCCAAGCGGGTTTGCCGGAAAAACACTGAAGGCACTGCTATTCCCAATTGGCAATCACTTCAAACAGCCGGCTGACAGCTTAAGTCTTAAGATTGCTGAAAAGCTGATGATCCCGGGGGAAGACCGTGATCGTCTAACGCACCTTTGCTATATCGGTGAACATGAGGATGACAACGTCGGTATTATGGAACGAGCATTCATCGCGATGTATAACATAAGAGATCTCGAAGCAAAGCTCTTTAAAGGTGTCAAAGCAGGGAAAGTTGCGAAAAAAGGATTACTTTTCGATCGACTACAGCAAGCATTAGAAGCCGACGTTTTGACCCAAGAAGAAGTGGATAAGACCGTTGCTGCTGATGCACTGCGTTATCGTGCTATTCAGGTCGATCACTTTAGCCATGATATGAAGCAAACCCTGACGAATGAACCAGATTCACAGGACCTGACTCGCGTCGCGTAATAGCAGCTCTTCTATCATTCGATAGTGAAAGTTAAGCACCTCCTCTTACCCCAGTGATGATTTTACATCTCATTGGGGTAATTTTAACCCTCAATTTAAACAAACATTCCCTGAGCAAATATCATTGTCATTTCACCTTTTTTGCCTCCTTCAAGTAAATTTCTATCTTTGAATCGCTCTATGCTAAATCAACGTAGTTTAAAAAATCATTGTCAAAATAGTGAAAACAAGGGTGACACCGACTCTCCAAGATGAAAATACCGAGTGGTAAGACCAGAATAAAATAATGAGTCGCGCCAATGCTTGCTCATTAGGTCCAGTACAAACATGCCCTCAACGTCTAAAATTTTTGCTTTTCACTGAACGTTTTGTGCTTACACTTAAATAGTCACTCGCCATTATGTCTAAATAATTTCTTCTTCTTATGTTATTTAGCAAATAAATAAATAGTGGCGAGATATAACGAAATTCAAACAAAAAATTATTCTAATAATAATTGTCTCCAAAACATACAGTGAGACTCAGCAACTCAATAACCAAAGGAAGATTCATGAATATTAAAGATTCTGTTGTCGTCATCACAGGTGGCGCACAAGGCCTTGGCTTTGCTACAGCGAACATGCTCTCTAAAGCAGGCGCACACATTGCTATCATTGACAGCAATGAAGAACAACTGGTCTCTGCGGCTGCCGATCTTCAAGCAAACGGCACCAAAATAGGCACCTACTGCGCCAATATTACCGATGAAGCCGCAACCGTTAATGTCTTCAACGAAATATTAAATGACTTTAACAAAGTCAATGTTTTGATTAACAACGCCGGTATATTGCGCGATGGTTTGATGATAAAAGCAAAAGACGGAGAAATATTAAACGAGATGTCGCTTGAACAATTTAATGCCGTGATTAATGTGAATCTAAGTGGCACATTTTTGTGCGGTAGAGAAGCAGCAAAAGCGATGATTCGCTCCAATCAACAAGGCGTGATTATCAATATTTCATCTGTCGCACGTGATGGCAATATGGGTCAAAGCAACTACAGTGCTGCAAAAGCCGGCGTCGCATCATTGGCCATGGTTTGGGCAAAAGAACTGTCTCGTTATAACATCCGCGCCGCCGCTATCGCGCCAGGGGCTTGCTATAGCGCAATGACAGCGTCAATGAAGCCTGAAGCACTGACTCGCCTCGAACAGATGGCACCGGTTAAACGTCTTGGCCAAGATGTTGAAATCGCAAAATCTGCGCAGTTCATCATTGAAAATGATTTTTATAACGGCAAGGTGCTGGCGGTTGATGGTGGGTTAGTGCTGTAACCGCTAGTTGTTTGGTAAAACCGTGATTGGGCCAAAACCATTACCAGCAGAATAAGAAAACAGAACTCAATGTTTTTCATCCAAAATTAGAAAACTTAGATATAGCCTCTTGTACTTAAACTACAGGGGCTTTCTTTTACATGAACGATTGTTCAAGAATACCTCACCTTAATGACCGTGTATCAACGACAGAAAAACTAACGCTTTGGATTAGAATTTCTCGTGCTTCACGTCCACAGTATATCGACCCACATCAATATGTAACATATCTTGTCTGTTATTATAAAAATGGTTTTAAAAACCAGTTTTATTTTAAAGTTAAGGATTTTATTATGTGGAACAAGCTCAATAAATCCATGATGCTCTGCCAGATGATGTTTGGTCTGTCGTTCTATGGTGTCATGGTCATTCTCACGCGATTTTTCTTAGAAAACTTGGGATACAGCGAAGCTGATACGATGATGGTTGTAGGTGCTTTCTCATCCATTGGGCCGTTATTTGCCATTGCCGGCGGCTTTATTGCCGATAAATTCTTAGGCGCCTATCGGTCTCTCACCATTGCTTACTTTGGTTTCAGTGCAGGTTATGTACTATTGGTGCTTGGTGCCTCTACCGTCAATATACCCATGAGTCTCGCGGGTATCGCCTTAGCAAGTTATGCACGTGGCTTAATGTCCCCTTCTTATCCTAGCCTTTATAAGCGCACGTTCAAAAGCCAAGAAGATTTCGAAAACGGTTACCCTGTTAATTATTCTGTCAACAATGTAGGTGCCTTACTCGGTCAATACCTGTTCCCAATGTTTGTTCTTGTCATTGGCTTCTACGGCAGTTTCCTTTTATCAGGGATCTTAGCCTTTGCCGCTTTATGCATGCTCATCATGTTCCGCAAGCAATTGCAAGGAGTAGGCGCAGAGATAGACCAAGCCCCCGTATCAACAAAAAATTGGCTGTTATTTGGTGTGACATCATTAGCCATGATTGGCATGGTATTTTTCATGTTTTCTAATATGGATATTGGTAAGAACATTGTTTACGCGATTGGACTTGCCGCGATTGGATACTTCATATCATTAATGTTAAAAGCCGAAAAAGCCGATGCGTTACGTATGGGCACTATCCTCATTGTCACCGCACTTACGACCGCGTTTTTCGTCTATTACGGGCAAATGATGACGTCGATGACGATGGTAACGATCAACACAATGCGCGGTGATCTATTTGGCCTTATCCCAATCGCACCAGAGGCATCTATGTCGATGAACCCATTATGGTGTATTGTCGCTGGACCGGTTATTGCAGCAACATTCTCTGGTTTGGAAAAGCGTAACATTCACTTCACCACCGCGACTAAAATTGGGTTTTCGTTTATCTTAACGGCCATTGCGTTTGGTATTCTCGCGTTTGCCGTTAAGAATGTGGGAGACAGTGTCATCATTCGTCCTGAAGTGTTCTTGGTTATTCATTTCTTCCAAGCGTTTGCAGAGGTCATTGTTGGTTCATTAGTGGTGGCATTCATTTTATCGGTGGCACCAAAGCACATCGAAAACTTCTCAGTGAGCTTGTTTTCGGTCGCTATTGCCTTGTCTGGTATCGTAGGCGCGGTTTTCTCTACCTCGATTGCGGCAGAAAAAGGACAAGAAATCACACAAGAATTTGTGCAAAAAGTATATGGTGACTACTTCTCTATGTTGACAATCCTTGCGGTTGTCATGGTTGGCATCGCATTTGTTGCTTCTGCTGCCATTCGCAAGATGCTTGCTGCCGCAAACCAGCAGCAAGCTAAAAATGACATTGAACTAACCAACGCCGAAGGCTAGCGTTGATTCTTGAACCCCACTTGCAGTGGGGTTCTTTGTATCGTCCGTATCATCATTTGAGCCATGCTAAGGCTAACCATCGCAATAAAACTACCCGCAACAAATACGATAGCGCTCATCGCATACACAATCGAACCACACGCAAAAATGATAGACATAAGGTTGTGAAATATCGCGTAGAGACTATGTTTACTGGCTTTTACGGAGCTCATCGTCGCACCTCATCACCGTAACCGCTCAAAAGACCGCGGAATTTTGTGGCATATGTACCGCTGGATTTAAAAGTAACGCCATTGTAAATAGGTGATCTGGCTCGATTAAAAGTATCGCCCTGTGACATCGATGTAACATTGTTATCTTGGGGAAAAAAATCCGCCCTTCCATAAGGGAAGCCACGGTGAACGTAATACATATTGGTTCCTGTCAACTAACTATTATTTAAGAGGTTTTGATATTAACGCATTAGCAATCAAGAATTATCATAGAGCACTATGCGTTGGATAAAAATTAAATAAACCATTTTTTTCAAATAGTTGCAGGCTATTCTTATAAAAAAATTATCATTACGTTTCGCTGCGATGACCACCTGGCCTCATCCACCGCCAAAGAATATCGTATCAAATTAGCTTGCGTTACTTTTCTCTGGCGTTGACCAACCCAGAAACAACAACCGCCATGTAAAATACCCCTGTAATCGCTTGAAGATAAACGACGACCTCCGCCAAAGGGCTGTTTGGACTGTAATCTCCATAACCCAAAGTGGTTAGCGTGACAAAACTAAAATAGGTCATCTCAGAGAAGTTATTGCCCCAAGAACTAGCAGGTTCTACGCCCAAAATAGCGTTGGGGTTGACTTCGAGTATGAGTAGATAGAGTGCAGCCCAGCCCAGACCCATGACCAGAAAAAGTGCGATAGAACCGATGAGCTTATTGTTGTCGATACGATCCGAAAGTAAAATATGATGGGCAGTAGAATGGAAGACGCCATAAAAAAATGCCAACATAAGAATTAGCATAGAGGTATTCGCGAGCTCTGATCCTGAAAACGTGTGAATGATAATTACCCCAGTCATCAATACACTGATTGTGACAAGGTAAATGTACCATTTCTGACTAAACTTCATACTCATTAAGCAAATCACGAAACTATTTAGCAGCACAGGCTTCAATAGAAACTCTAACTCTGCTCCTGCGATTTCCTTCACAACCGCCCCTATCACCAAAATGAGAATAAGTGAAAGCGTAAAGTAAATAAAATTGTTTTGATCACTGATTCTCACCACTTGATTCACCCTCTACAATGTTGGATCTAACACTCTGTTTATTCGTCATAATTACAATGTTGTTGCCTATTTTCTGAGGCAACGACTAATCTTATATTTAGATGACTATAAGATTAGTCTAATTATGATGGGAAAGACCTCGCAATGCAGAAGATAGCCATTATTGTTATATCTTTGATTCTTCTCGGGTGCTCGAGTAGCCCCCATACAGAATCACTACGAGTAGATGAATCTAATTATTTAAAAGCGCAAATCGGTCCCCTTGAACACGTCGTCGATTTGGAAAACGAACCTTATCGCTTTTGGGGTGACGAAGTCCCCTCAAATCTAAAAACGTTCCCCAAACAAGGGATTGATCAGAAAACGATCGAAACGTTGAAAAACTCACCGAGCACTCCCAAGGTAATAGGGAGCCAATTTAATGTTCTCGTTCTCTCTGGAGGGGGTCCCCGAGGTGCCTTTGGCGCAGGCGTGATAAATGGTTTGCGTGATCAAGGTGAGTTACCTGAATTCTCTCTAATAACAGGCGTCAGTGCGGGTGCGCTGATTGCGCCGTTCGTGTATGTCGGTGGAGACAAATATCACGAATTAAGAGACGTCATGCTCGGCCTTGACGACAGTATGATGCTGGGAGGCACAAGTATCCTTCAAGTACTATTTGGTGATGCTTTTTCTGAAGGAAACAGTTTCTACCAAATGGTTCAAAAAACCTATGATGATGATTTTATAGACCAAATAGCCAAGCAACACATGACCGGAAAAAGGATGCTGATCGGCACCACTCACTTTGATTCAGGTAGACAGATGATATGGAACATAGGTCGCATAGCTAACAGTGATTTGCCGAACAAAAATGAGCTCATCCGTCAAATATTCGCTGCCAGCTCTTCGATACCCGGTGTTTTCCCGCCTCAATTTGTCCCTGTTACCGTAAACGGGAAAGCACTTGAAGAAATGCACGTCGATGGGGGGTTGTCCAGTCAGCTATTCTTTGACCCAGTGGGCTTTGACTTCACAAAATTGGTCCACGCGTTAGGGTATGACGAACCGCCACAGGTCTATATTATTCGAAATGGACGTTTAAAAGCAGAGTTTGAGTTTGTTTCCGATGATACCGTCAGCTTAGCCACCAGAAGTATTGATAATCTAGTGTTAGAACAAACTCGCGGAGATATCTTTAGAGAGATGTATGTGACAAAAAAAATTGGGGCAACATTATTCCTGACCTATGTTAATGATGACTTTACGGTTAAGCCTCAAGCCAGTAAGTTCTTTGATCCTGAGTATTTGAAAGCACTTTACCATTATGGTTACGAAAAGGCACAAAGCGAAAAAACCTGGGTAAGTAAGCTCCCATTATTGAGGTCACCGAGACCCGCAGAAACAATGCCTTGATATCAAAATAGACGTTACATTAAATGACTAACGCCACTCTCTTATTGGTATGAGAGTGGCGTTATTGTTTGGTTACACGCTTATGCGTTGACAACACTAGAGTGCCATTCCATAAAATCACGAATCCCTTTGCACAAAACCAAATATATTTAATCTTATCGCTATCCTAAAAAGCTGATAAGCAATAACAATTACAAGCCGTTACTTTGCTTATGTTTTATTGTGATTACGTTTATGCAATTCAGTATGCGCTGTCTTATGGTGGTGATGCGATGGCTTATGCGTGTTATGCCCGCCGTGTAAGTGTAGATGTTCTTCACTGTCTTTCATTTGAAACTCTAGATGGTCCTTGTTATGTTTATGCTCGTGTTCATCCCCGTATTCACGAACCATTTTTTCATGAGTTGCCATTTTAGTATGTTGTTTTGACATGATTAAATCTCTCTAATTGTATTCTATTATTTATATTCAACGACACGTGCAACGTAATCAGTCAGCTCAATATCACCGATACCGTGTTGAGATAACGACACTGAGAAGAAAGCCGGTTCATCTGCATTAATTTTTTCTTCAACCTGTTTAATCAATCCATCAAAGTTCGCAGTGCTGTTAACCGTGAATTCCTTCACTACTTCTAAACCGTTTGCCTTAGCTTCGTCTTTTGTAATGTAAGTATTATTAAAGCTAGCTGATAAGGTCTCAATACGATCCGTCACATTGAAGTTTTCATTGGAATCAGTCGTAATATAAGTATCGTCCGAAAGATTGACCTCTTGCATGTCATTCATCGCTTGTTCCATTTTTTGATCGTTGTGGTCAACCGATGACATGTGTTGTAAAGATTCAGCATAAACGCCTGATGAAAAAACAAATAATACTGGTAGTAGATATTTAAACATAATTTTTCTCTTTTATTCATAAAATGCGATGGACCTAATGTCTCATACGCGGTTGGGTTAATAAATTGAACAAATCTAAAATGACTATTAACTCATCTTTAATGGTGCCACTTAAAAGTAATGTCTTAGTGCTAGCGTAAACGCGATATCTGTTGAATTATCCATGTTAAATAGGTTCTCAGTTCCTGATAGTTCAAGGACAGTATCTGAGAAATAATAACGATACCCCAACGTCGCTTCATTGACGTTTTCTGAGAAAGCCGTTTGATTTAATGTTCCTTGATAAACATGGTACTCCGCCAATATTTCGTGATTTGACAAAAATCGATATCCGTATCCAACTGCGCCCTCTACAGTGAACTTTTTAAAATATAAGTCTTCATCTATATTTTTACTGGCATGATGCACCACACCTAGTGTTGAGTGGAACGAATGACCGCCTTTAGCATAAGACCAGTTTACTTGTAAATTTTGGTCAAAACCTGCAGAAGAAAATTCATAATCACTTTGGTTGTTATAGTACAGCGACGCACCGACTGACAAGGCTTGGTACTTTGTCTCATAGAGTGAATATTGCGCATATAAAGACAACGCACTTTCTAGCGAATCACCTTCAAAATCATTGTTGTGGACATCATAGGTATTACTATCGATGTTAAAACTATCGTTTTCGACATCATCTCGACCGTCCAATTTGAGTCCTGCCGCATTGTGGAACGACTTAACCAAGCCATCAAGGTGGTTGTTTTTGGCCCATGCGTACTGATACTTCAGTTCTAGGTTCCATTTCTCAGCAGGAGACCATTGAATACCTGTTGTCATCTTATTTTGATAGTAATCTAGGTTAAAATCATCCCCCGTCACCCACACACTGCCAATGTTATAACTGGCGAACACTTCTGTTTCATCATTTGAAAAGCCACTTCTCAATTGGGTTGATAAACCTAAAGACTGAATTGGGGCCTGTGCATCACCTCTTAGTGGCGGAGACTTAATGTCACTTCCATGAGCAAGGCTTACGCCCAGACACATCCATATTGCTAGACTTATAGCAACGTTTTTCATGTTTTTTCCTCTGATATACGGTATCGAAAATAATATTTCGACTCAGTATTTAGGCAGTGTGTCTACCTGATAACGCTATATTTATGTTTGTCGTATCTACTGAATCAACTTGGGACCTAGTTTAGGGGGAACAAGAAATAAAGTAATTCGCCGAGTATAAAAAAAACATAAAAAACCCATAGGAATAAAAATTAAGCCACTGTTTTTAATGCGTTATTTTTCATTTATCGTCATATTAGAAAGAAGTAGCTTGAGTTTTAACACCCAAAACTACCCGCCTTTCATCTATATTGGCTGCCTTCGTAATAAAAAAGCCCGTCAACTTATAGAGCTTCTAATCTAAAAACTTAAAACAGCAACTCGAGATAAAAGCACATTGCTCATTTCCATAAACCATCGCCATCAATCCTTGGCTCTAGCGTTTATTTAACTCCTTATAGAGCTCGTTAAACTGCTTACATAATGTAAACCATTTATAGTCTTCATCGGCTGCGGTGTTAAATTTATCACTCATCATATTTTTCAATTCGGCATTGCTAATGAAACTAGAAAAGTCATTATCTATAGAAGTAATCAATAACGCCTGTTCATCTGCCGTCACACTTTCAGTATCTAAAATCTTCAATAGTGATTTCACATAGAGTAGTTTCTTAATTGTCTTACTATCCGAATCTTCAATAAGATACGAATATGCTGTCAAAATTAGATTATTTACATTAAATGTACTTAGTGCTGTTGTATCTTTTGTTTTGAGTTTTTTAGTCAATAGACGTAATCGGTCTCTAATGACGACGGCCGTTTTTCTTGACGGTACTATTTCATATACCGCCCAAAGAACGATTAATGCAGTCATGTTCGCCACAACCGTATTCAAAAACTGCTCGAAATCATAGGTTGGTGCACTTGTAGTAGGCACTAGATTTGTCCAAGAAAACAACGACACCATACACACTATTTTAAATATGGATTTACTTTGCCAGAACCAGTAGGCCATTAGATACACACCGATGAAACTCGCAACAAAAACAAGTAATGGAGAACCAATTGGCATTACTCCAAAGGTAACAATGAAACCAAACGTACCTGCAATAAACTGTGCATAAAAATTAGCATTCATTGCGCGTTCCGCTCCTGGGTTCGCTGCATATGCAGAGATCATCATACCCGCCATGATCATCGCGGTCATGCCGCTTTCCCATTGCAGCTCGATCCAGACAAATGACAATGTGAATAACGCCAATGATGCTCGGACCATGTTATTTATTACTACATAGCCATCAGTGAAATTTCCAATCTCATCAACATGCAGGTTAGAACCGTATTCAAATACACTGTGATGTTGATCAAACTCGGCTAAACGCTGAGAGAATAATCTGACCTGTTCCGTAAACAAGGTAATGAGCTGGGGCTGCTTTAAATTCCATTGACTTATCAGCGCATCATCAATCTTTGTTTCAAAGGAACCTGTCTCTAAAATGCTCCATAGTGTTGGTGTCACACCGATGGCATTACCCAACTTCTTTAACTCAATCGCTTGAATGCCAATATTGATGCAATCATAGAATGTCGCTCGACTCTGTAGCTTCTCTTGCTTTGCTTGATCACTTCCATAAATTTCATCATCGACCACCAGCCATTTCTTACCAACGAAGCTTAAGAACGCTGACGTTAACTTTGTTGTCGCTGCTGACTCCGATTGGAAAACATTACGCAAGAATGATGTTGTGTATTGCTTGACCGAAAATAGCTCTGTTTTATTATCTGAGTAAGGGAGCACCATACTGGCGATCATCGACATTAAAATACCGAACGTGATTCCAATACATCGAACCTGAACAAGATCAAATAAGTTTGTCATGTCCGCTTCAGCTGCAACAGGGAAACCAACCAGCGATAGCGTAATCCCAACGACCGCGAACATGTAAGAAACTCGACGATGAAAATACGAGGCGATGCCTAAGCTAACAACAATTCCAACGATTAAGAATGAGTTGTATAACCAGGAATCTATCAAAGTCACACTAGCAATAAAGAGGATATAAATCCCGCCAACTAACGTCCCTAAAACCCTAGCTGCTGATTTTTTTACGCTTGCCCCGCGACTGCCGGTTATTTGTATGATGGCAGCAGTGGCCATCGCAGTACCTGTTGTGTCCGAGTCCATCAATAGCGATAAGCCCCAGGCCATAAACACTGCAAAACAGAAACGAAAGGCAAACATCATTGAATCGACGTTTGAC
The DNA here is from genome assembly GCF_041471725.1 of Vibrio sp. 10N.261.51.F12. NCBI lineage: Bacteria > Pseudomonadati > Pseudomonadota > Gammaproteobacteria > Vibrionales > Vibrionaceae > Vibrio > Vibrio sp. 10N.261.51.F12. Next base: position 13,252 of record NZ_JBFROV010000012.1, read on the forward strand.
CACTGTCGCGCCCAATTCATCAACATTATCTAATATCCACTGAAACTGTCGTACCCGCAATGAGCCTTTCATTCTCAACAACGTGTTTCGGAATGCTAATACGTACCGGGACACGCTGTGCTAGCCTTACCCAGGGTACGGTCGGATTTACATTAGTAATCAAACCAGAACTATCAGCACTTTGGTCGATAATGGCTCGTCCAACGCTTTCAATTTTCCCTTCAAATGAATGATCAGATGAGAATGGTTGAACAACCGCCGTTGCGCCTTCTTTCAATCCTTTAATTTTTGTTTCGGTAAAGTATGCCAAAATGTAATAGGTATCGCTTTCAACCAACGCAACAAACGGTTCTCCCGTATTAATAAAGTTACCCTCTCGTTGATTAAGATTTGTTACATAACCATCTTGTGGCGCTACGATTTGAGTACGGCTTAAATCTAATTCGGCTTTCGCTAACCCACTTTTTGCCTGGTCATACTCTGCTTTGTCTACAGCAACTTGAAGCCTTTCCGAGATAACCTGTTCTTCAGCAATCAGTTTTCGTTTCAGTAGTTTTGAATCTCTGCGGTAAACATTTTTAGACTTTTCCAGTTCAGCTTTTGCTTTCAACATTGCAAATTTTGCTTGTGTAACACTATTGGTATAATCAGCATCATCAATACTAAATAATAACTCACCCGCTTTTACATATTGATTATCGCTCACCAAAATTGACACAATTTCACCTGATACTTGAGGTGATATCTCGGCAATCTCAACGTGTACTTTTGCATCTCTTGTCCATAATGACTCAGTATACGCAGACCAAGACGAGTAACAGGTCACTCCGGCAGCCGCAACTAATGCCACTGGTAATAAAATTCTAAACGCTTTCACTTAACCCACCTTTATCATTAAAAGTTGCCCAGTAATAATAATCACTAAACATAGTTCACTTAAAGATGGATTAAATACTTTACCTTTTCTAAGCAAACCACCCACCGTATATTTGATAACAAACAATATTGCTAAAGCAACTATAACAAGCACCATAAAACCAGGTATGTATATATAGTCAAAGAGAATATGGTCACTCATCATGCTACCTTTCATTATTCATTGTTGTATTAACTTAAATTCAATATTAAGGCAGTAGTACTACCTGATAGCAACATTGTTTATTTCGTCGCACTTACTGAATCAACTTGGGAGCTAGTTTAGGTTGATTAAGAAATAAAGTAATTTATAGCGCATAAAAAAAACATAAAAACTCTATAGTAAATAAAATTAAACTGTTGTTTTTAAAGCCTTATTTTTCATTTATTGTCATATTACAATGAAAAGCCTAGCGTTTAACAACCAAAAACTCACTTATCATTCTGTCTACTTCCTTCTGCCTTAGTAATGAAAGAACACCCCCTTTTGCCATCTAACCTCCAATTTAAACAAGTTGATAGTATAAATCGAGATAGAAACTTACCGTTTACTGTCGGTAACTAATCATCAACGGTATCATACACAAAAAATAATGTTCTTATTTATCACCATTATTTGGGTTTTATCTATTCATTAGAAGTTAATTATTCAATGATTATTATATGGTTATGGTTTTATTTTCAACATACGTAATAATTCATCTCGACTTCTACGACACAGCTCTAGAAAACAGACAGAACTTACTTGTTATAATATATAGACCGGAGAAACACACTAATGACTAAAAACAACACGTTTTCAATCGATGATGTATTTGCTGACAAATTACTAGATTCCTCTTTAGATCAATATAAGTTTCCTAGTGATGAATCAAACCCAGAGGCCGCTTATCAACTTGTTCATGATGAACTCATTCTAGACGGCAATTCTAGACAGAACCTAGCAACCTTTTGCCAAACCTGGGTAGATGACAATATTCATAAAATTATGGATGAATGCATCGATAAAAACATGATTGATAAAGACGAGTACCCACAAACGGCTGAAATCGAGAATCGCTGTGTACATATGCTAGCGGATCTTTGGAACTCTCCGGATCCAGAAAACACAATGGGTTGCTCAACCACAGGTTCAAGTGAAGCAGCAATGCTTGGTGGTATGGCGATGAAATGGCGCTGGCGCGAAAAACGTCGCCAAGAAGGCAAGCCAACCGACAAACCAAACTTAATCTGTGGCCCTGTACAAGTTTGCTGGCACAAATTCGCAAAATACTGGGACATTGAACTACGCGAAATTCCTATGGAAGGTGACCGTTTGTTGATGAACGCTGAAGAAGTACTTGCACGCTGTGACGAAAATACGATTGGCGTAGTGCCAACACTCGGTGTCACGTTTACTTGTCAGTACGAACCGGTTCAAGAAATCGCAGATGCTTTAGATCAACTTCAAGAAGACACGGGTCTCGATATTCCAATTCACGTTGACGGTGCGAGCGGCGCATTCATTGCCCCATTCTGTGACCCTGAGCTTGAATGGGATTTCCGTATTCCACGAGTGAAATCAATCAATGCCTCTGGTCATAAATATGGTCTAGCACCACTGGGTGTGGGCTGGGTAGTCTTCCGCGAAGCGTCTGATCTCCCAGAAGATCTTATTTTTAGAGTGAACTACTTAGGTGGTGATATGCCTACCTTTGCGCTTAACTTCTCTCGCCCTGGCGGTCAGATTGTTGCGCAATACTACAATTTTTTACGTTTAGGCAAAGACGGTTACAAGCGCATTCATGATGCTTGTTACCACTCAGCACAATACCTATCAGATGAAGTCGCTAAGCTCGGTTTATTTGACATTATCTATGATGGCCGTGGTGGTATTCCAGCAATGAGTTTTAGCTTGAAAAAAGATGCTGACGCAAACTTTAACCTATTCGACTTAAGCGATTCTATTCGTGCTCGTGGTTGGCAGATTGCCGCCTACTCTATGCCATCTAATCGTGAAGATCTCGTGATCATGCGCATTCTAATCCGTCACGGTGTCAGCCGTGACATGGTTGACCTGCTCGTTAAAGACCTGAAACGAACTATCGAAAAATTCGACAAGTTCCCGGTAGTTAACTCTGTCGATGAGGAATCAGCAAGCTCTTTCAACCACTCATAAGTGATAAACGCGATGAGGCTTGCTTAGGCCGGCTCATCGTATTGACAAAAACAGAATAAAACCTATTGAGCGTGTCGGGACAGTTGTCAGGTTATCACTTACCTGACAACGGGTACCCATGATTCGCCGTCCAACATTCAATTAATCAGAGATAACATTGGCACTTACTATGACGCTATATCCTACTAAATTCATTAAGCACCTCTTTCTAAGCTTGCTAGCCATCTTCATGCTAGCAGGTAACCTTACCATTGATGGTAACCAAGGCTTACCCGAGATTGGTATGTTCAGCCCTGCGCAAGCGCAAGAGCAGGCTACGGACCCTTCGACTTCGATTACCCAACAAAAAGCATCAACCGCCGACGTACACGCGACAGCTGACGCAGCCGCTGAGCCGATGTGGATTGTACAAGTACTGCAAGCACATCCAACACTTGCCATCTTTCTCACTCTGGGGATCGGCTATTGGATTGGCGCAATCAAGTTTGGGCATTTCAGCCTAGGTGCCGTTACGGGGACATTAATTGTTGGTGTACTGATTGGTCAGCTTGATATCACAATTTCTTCCCAAGTTAAGTCCATATTCTTTACCATGTTCCTATTTGCCGTCGGCTATGGCGTAGGTCCTCAGTTTGTTCGTGGCGTGGCCAAAAACGGGGCACCTCAAGCTATTTTCGCCGTCGTCATTTGTGCATTATGTTTTGCAGTAACGTATGCAGGCGCAAAACTCGCGGGGTTCGATGTCGGCCTGGCCGCTGGTATGTGGGCGGGTGCTCAAACGATTTCAGCGTCGATTGGTCTTGCAACTGACGCGATCAACTCTTCAGGCCTGAGCAATGCTAAAGAAATGCTTGACCAAATTCCGGTGGCGTACGCAATCTGCTACTTATTTGGTACCATCGGTACTGGCATGATCTTGGCTTACCTCGGTCCTTGGTTAATTGGTACCGATCTTAAGCAGGCTTGTAAAGATTACGAAAAAGAAATGTCTGTAGGCACGCCAGAACAAGGTATTCAACACATCTGGCACCGTACAGAGTCTCGTACTTATATGGCGTCACACGAGCTTGATGGTATTGCAATTGGTGATTTTGAAACGGCACATCAAAAAGAGCGTTTGTTTATTGAGAAACTAAAACGAGCAGGACAATTGATTGATTTCGATGCGAAGACTCAGCTTAAAAGCGATGATCTTATGGCGATATCAGGACACGTTGATGCGTTAATCCACGCCGAACAATACCTGACTGAAGTCAGTGACGCAGAAATTGAGAACCTTCCACTAGAAACGGTTGATCTAGTGGTAACCAACAAAAAGTTTGCTAACCGTACCTTAGTCGACCTAGCTGGAGAAGATTACACTCGCGGTGTATTCTTGAACAAAATCACTCGTGGCGCAGCAAGCCAAGAAGTACCGTTGCTTGCTCAAACTGATATCCATAGAGGCGATGTTCTTAGTATTACCGGTACAAAAACTCACACAAGTCGTCTAGAGAAAGAAGTAGGACATGTCGATAGAACCACCACAGAAACCGACATGGTTTGGGTTGGCTTGTTCATCGTTATCTTTGGCTTAATTGGCGCATTAACCGTAAATATCTCAGGCGCACCTGTGACACTCTCTGTCTCTGGTGGCGTACTGATTGGTGGTCTCGTGCTTGGTTGGTTACGTTCTGTTCACCCAACGTTTGCTCGATTACCTGAACCAACACAATGGTTTATGAACTCTGTCGGCCTAAATATCTTTATTGCTATTGTTGGAATTTCAGCGGGCCCTGGCTTTATCTCAGGACTGAAAAGCGCAGGTCCAGAATTATTCTTGCTTGGTGCAGCGGCTACGGCAATTCCTATGTTGCTTGCACCATTAATCGGTAAATACATCTTTAAGTTCCACCCTGCTCTTAATCTAGGTGTGTGTGGCGGAGCTCGAACCAGTACCGCGTCAGTTGCCATGGTCGCAGACAAAGCCGACAGCAATATCCCAATGCTTGGATACACCGTTCCATACGCGGTATCTAACACGTTGTTAACGCTCATCGGTATGATTATGGTGCTGGTTTACTAATCATCACCATCACCATCACCATCACCATCACCATTTTTTATTCAAAAGTCTCTTACCTCGGTAAGAGACTTTTTCGTTTTTGACCCTTCCCCGTCTCCCCAAACGTATCACTCCCGGCACAAAAATAGCCGTTTTTCCCTTAAAACCGAATTTGACCAAGCACTCTGTGGATTGATGTAACGTGGCTCATCGGCAGCTTTCAATGAACTGCATACCTGCTGCGCTCCATATTTTCACGATATATGAAACCTCCTTTCTTCAGGGGGTATTTAAATAAGTCCATGCGGTATGAAAGTCTATGGCTATCGATATAGCGAAACACTCATACCAAGTATATGAACGAACGTGTCGTCAACCTACTCACAACCATGCGCCTCTGAGAGCCTTAACAGAAGTAGATTCAAGCTGTTACTGCTGGCTAAACAAGCGTCTTGTAAAGTGATGATGAATATAAGGAGTACTTCTCATTATTTCGAATGGTTCTATCAAGCATGAATCCAAGACATTGGCCTCGTTGCGCCCAAAAAGTCACTCTATTTCTGCCCATCAAAAAATGATGTAAGGCTGTCGCAGTAGCGTGACAACAACCCAACGTCCATTCTGTTGTCGTAAAACAAGCAAAGCCAAACGTTTCAACTATTGATTGGATAAGACAACATCCAGCCAACGATATGACGACCACCTGCAATATCGTTCGCTTGATCATCGCAGGGTTTGATATTGATACCTTCGACTTTTTTACAACGTATACTAGGTGTGTAAATACAATAAAAGACAGGGTTCTCTAGTCAACAAGAGACGGAAAGTACACGAGCTTCCTGGTTATTTTTCGTCTCTTTGAATTGCAATTTAACGAGAGTCCACGCAAAGGGATAGTGATCTCCCTAAGTTCATAGCCTACAGGGCGAGGAATTTTCCGACGTTAAGAAAATATCACTCCATTGTGTCTTAAAGAAATTTAAAGCACGCTGAATCCCGGTGCTTTGATACTGTCTTATTTTTACAATCGATTGTATTAACGTAATGAAGCTGCCTGGAAGGTGGATAATGCGGACGTTGAGGCTTTAGATCAAAAAGCAAAGCGGGAAGATTTCATTTTTTCCATAGGTTAGACGGCCATTAAGCCCCATTCAAAAAACTAGGATTGCCACAAAAATATACTGACGTTTTACTCATGTTTCGACAATGGCACTAACGGCGATGCCATCGTTGTTACGCTATGTCAGGTATTGAAGAAGATACGTATTCGCATATGAAATGATAGCACTTTATGATCGCCACTTATAAAAAAGCCCCCTTACAGACTCACTGTAAGGGGGCGTTTATGACCAAATATTTCGATGTAATTAAAGTATGTCCGTTAGCAAGATACCAACACCAATGCGTTTTGTGTTGTAATTGTAATCAATCAAACTTTCACCATAGCCTTGATAGTACTGAACGTAACCTCGAACTCGACCAAATAGTGGGAAGCTCATCCCCGCTTCTACTCCACCATACCCTGTACTAAAGTTATACCGTGCGACACCGGTAAACTCTACGCTTTCATATTTATATGCCGACGTCAGTTCAAAGTGCCCCATATAATCTTCGATATCTGGATTATCATCATCATTGTCTGGGATACGATACCAAGGTTCGACGTACAGCATAAAATCATCTTCAGCGTAGCCAATTCCTGTATAAACACGGTTCCAGCTACGACTTAAATCTTGCGTACGTCCATTTGATTCATGTTCAAAGCCTACACGGGAGAACCAAGTACCATTGGTACTTTCAATCGGTAAAGGGGTTTCGTAAAAAATTTCTGGTCGATAGTTCGTTTCACGAAACGGTGCCGATATCTCCGAAGAGTATGCCTGCCAAAATGATTTTACCGTAAAACCAAAGTAGACGCGGTCCTGGTCATTAAAAACACCATCTTCGATCAATGGAATTTTAAAGCTAAGTTGAAACTTAATTTCTTCATTTTTCAAATCATCGGCTTTACCATCAAAGATGTCCGATGAATAAGGCGCCGTGTTAACCTGGCTCATTTCTGTCATAGGTAAAATATAGTTTTGTCTGTAAGGCGTGATAACAAAAGGGTTGTTTTCACTGCTCTCTTCCAACAAACGCCTCGACGGTACAACATGAGAGCTTTCAGATTGACATTGCGCTTTAATTTCTTCTAAATCATCCTGCTCAACACTCATATGAACTTTTTGCAGTATGCAATTATCCATTTCCGTCGTGTAATAATTATCGCTTCCTGCAGCGAAAGCCGAGGTTGGAAGTGATGCTAGCATCACTAACCATAGTGTTGAGTGTTGAGTAGATAATTTCATGAGACCGCCTTACATATACAACGTGTGCAAAATGAAGCTGACACCTTGCTCGGTGATCTTATTCACGTCTGACTCAAGGATTTTACCGGTAATCATTGAATCTTCATTTTCTAGAACGCCATTGTTATTGACAACAAATACTCGCCTTGCAAGAAGGTGCCCATCCGATTTATCTTTAACATCAATATCAACAACTATTCTTACTGAACGGTCACGAGTCCCTGCTGCATATTTAGCTAGGCTGATCACGCCACCAATTGGAATGATTTCTCTGAATTTAACATCTTCACCAATGTCTTCAATTTCAATAATATTAACGTCTACCGTCGCTTGGTGGTCGGCCGTTTTGTCATTTGGAAACAACTTTTCTGATTTAGCCGACAGCGATGACTTGATATTTTCCTCAAACGAATCCAAATCAACAACTTTGATCTTGTTTTTAATACCATTACTTAGATTTACATTCACGTCTTCGACTATAATGTTCTGATATTGCGTATTGCCTAGTTCCGCCGAACGCCAAAACAACCCTTTCTCGTCTTTACTGTAATCCATTTCTTTATATGTATAACCACCATGTAAAGATGCCATCTCCTGTTCTTTAGGCAGTGAGCTCGCACAACCAGATAAGACTGATATGATTGTTAGCATTAGTATTTTTGTTTTCATTCTATGTTCTCTCTCAAGTGTTAATAATAGACAGTGTTTTTGAAGGAGTGAATTATGCACAACATTTTAATAATGAAAATAACTTAAAAAACATACTTAGCTAAAATAATAATCCACAATAGAAAAATTATAGGAACAGCTATTAAATTTCTTATCAATTAAAAATCAAGCTGTTGATATAAAATCAATAATTACGACACCACACAAGCCAACACCATAAGAAGAAACAATATTAAATATAAAAAAAACACTAACACTATTAATACTTGCGATTAAATTTAATATCAAACCCACTATAAAATAAAAATAAAACGCCAATTGAAATAAGTATTATACACTCATTATTTATATAACATCCATTCATGTAAAATAACCACGAGTAGGCATTACATCATACGCCACTTAGAATTTAAAAAATTAACCAAGCCTTAATAAGGCTCACTATAAAAAGGTATTTACCAATGTTAAAATATGTACTCCCTTTCTGTCTTCTTGCAACAACCTCTGTTATGGCAAACACTAATAGCCAAGAAGAAAACCAAACAAAAATAGATAATGCAATGGCAGCACTGCAAACAAAAACACTTAGAGATGTTGATTTCACTTATATTTCCGTTAATGAAGATAGCATCATAGCAACTTACCATGATTACTTATCTCTTCATTTTCGCGAATCGTACATTACAGAGTCAACAGCCAATAAATTGGATCTAACACCAGGTTTTACTTTCAATGCTTATGATTTTAACTCGGTTGATGATTTGGAGAAAAAAATAGCTTCTCGTATTAACAAAGATAAACCAAAATATTTTAGTGTTGACTTCTATCAATATGCTTTAAATCAATCTGAACGTATGGGATATACAGCAAAAGTAACCTTTTATTAATTTATCACATTTAAAAAGCCCAGCTTAACTTTAAGCTGGGCTTTTTTTTTGCTTACTAATGAGCACCACTCCTCATCTGTTATATCCCCCGCCTATAGCTAGTTTCTCTTGCTCGATGATTGCGATTTTCTCAAGCTATTTCACTGCTCCTTCTACACCGTATGAATAAAAAAAGAAACTGTACCCCGTAACCCCAACACGTTTTTGTTTCACTAGGCACTCGTTCACAATGGTTCCTACTTCCTTTCCAGGACCATTCAACCAATATCAAAGTACCGTGAACACGTCGACTCAGCTTATTCTTATAGCGGGCTTTACAACGTTACCTCTTTAAACACAGCATTGCTCAATCGCTAGTCATCAGCATATGGAAGCACCTTTTGGATACATAATGAGTATGACTTCATTATGTATCCGTTTGATCATTGAACAGCCTATCGACATAAATACCTACAACTACACAGGGAAACGGCGATAGAAGTAAGGCAAACAACTCAAGATGAAAATAAATAACCAATTGATTTATCAAGATAAAAACAAGATTCACCCGCTAAAATAATCTATTAGAAGAAAGATAAAGGAGAGACTTAAAAGACTAATGAATGCTTCGTTCTCAGCAATCGTCGAGCAATCATCTTTGTTGAGGCGGATACGGCTGACGTTCTTAGAACATACTTAACAGAAATTGAGCATTGATAAGCGGAAGTGATAATAGATGATAAACGGGAGTGAAAATAGATAGTTGATAAACGGCAGTAATAGCAGTAAATATCTCAATGGTGCTTTCAGGAATGCTGCATGTCATCGAAAAACGGAAAGAAAGATAGGGAGGCCATGGTCATGAATAGCCGTGACAAAAAAAAGCACCCTCCTTGGTGCTTTGTATTGAGTTACTTTGGTTTAGTTTTTTGCTCCATTACCCTTCAGTTTTTCCACTGTGATCATCGGCAAGGAACGTGTATACCGTCGGTACAACAAACAAGGTAAACAATGTGCCTATCGTCATGCCAACTGTAATCACAAGACCAATTGAGAAACGACTTTCTGCACCAGCGCCAGCCGCGGTTAGCAGTGGTACGACGCCTATTACCATCGCCGCCGTTGTCATTAACACAGGACGAAGACGCTCTGCTGCTGCTTTTTTCACTGCTGCAACCTTATCGCCATTAAACTCAGCTTGTAATTGGTTGGCGAAGTCACAAATCAATATACCGTGTTTACTAATGAGACCAATCAAGGTTACCAGCCCTACTTCAGTGTATATATTTAAGGTATCAAGTCCTAAATAAAGCGGAATCATCGCACCAAAGATAGAAAGTGGCACACTGGTTAACACAATCAACGGATCTTTAAAGCTTTCAAACTGAGCAGCTAGTACTAAGTAAATAATGACTAAAGCCAGCATGAAGGTTGCAACAAGTGATGACCCTTCTTGCACGAACTGACGTAGCTGTCCTGATGAATCGGTAGAATAAGAACTTGGTAAGATCTCTTTAGCCCCTTGCTGCATCACTTTATACGCTTCGCCAATACTCACATCTGGCATCATCTTCGCTTCTATCATTGCACTATTCAGTTGCTGGAACTGGTCAACCGCTGAAGGCTGTACGCTTTGCTTAATATCAATCAATGACGATAAAGCAACCATGGTGCCGTTGTTTGAACGTACATAGTACTGGTCAATATCATTCCAAGAACTACGATCACCGCGTTCAACTTGTGTAATTACTTGATAGCTGCGTTCATCTAGAGCGAAATAGTTGACGAAACCTTCACTCACATAACGTGTCAGCACATTACCTATCTCTTGGGCATTGACGTCCATTAACGCGGCTTTATCACGGTTAATAGTAAGTTCTACCTGTGGTTTCGTAAATTCTAAGTCATTCTGAACGTAGATAAATTTGCCACTATTTACTGCATATTCTTTTAACTTTTCTGCGTACTGATATAACTCTTGGTACGTACCAGTTGGTGTTTTCAATAGCATCTGGAAAGGCAACCCTTGTGAGGTACCAGGCAGATCGGGAGGTGAGATGGTAAACACCTGTAACCCCGGAAAATCAACCGTATCTTTTTGGAAACGCGTCATGATGTCTTTAGCAGAAGCATCACGTGAGCCCCAGTCTTTTAACACGCCTAAACCAAAGAACTTAGAGTCTTTTTGGTAACCATTAACCATTAACGACATTTCTGTTTCTGGATATTGACGAATTGTTTCGTCAAGCGGTTGAGTAAATTGTGCTAAGTAATCCGTATTCGCTTGCGATGGACCTTGCCCCATAACAAGTACAACGCCTTGGTCTTCTTGTGGCGCGAGTTCACTCGATGTATGCGTGAACATAAAGACTAGCGATACTAAGAATGTCAGCACTAAAGGCCAAACTAACAGACGATTTTTAAGTACAACAGTAAGAATATTCTCGTAATGACGTGTCAGACCAGCAATCACACCATTAATTTTCTTAACCATTTTTCCGTCAAGGGTTTTTTGGCTAAGTAGTTTAGACGTCATCATTGGCGTCAGAGTCAATGCGATAAAGCCTGAAATCAGCACTGAGCCAGCCAACGTAAAGGCAAATTCAGTAAATAATTTACCGGTTAACCCACCCATGAAACCAATAGGCGCATATACTGCAGCAAGAGTAAGCGTCATCGATACGACTGGGCCTGCGATCTCTTTAGCACTTTTTAAAGCCGCTTCCATTGGCGTTGTACCATCTTCCAAATGACGGAACGTATTTTCTACAACAACAATCGCATCATCGACCACAAGTGAAATCGCGAGTACCATCGCTAACAACGTCAACAGGTTGATACTAAACCCAAGCGTCATCATCAAAAATAATGAGCCAATCAATGACAACGGAATCGTCACGAGCGGAATGATCATTGCTCGCATTGAGCCCAAGAATGCAAAGATAACGATGACAACAATCAACGCTGCTTCTATAAGGGTTTTCGTCACTTCATCAATTGAGCTATTAATAAATTTCGTTGAATCATAAACAACCTGTGCGTGCATACCTGGTGGAAGACTGTCTGTAATTCCAGGAAGAACGTCATACAAGCCGGTCACTACGGTCAAAGGGTTCGACGTTGATGTATTACTAATTGCCGTAGTGATAGAACCAGTGCCATTAAACAAAACTTGTGAATTATAAGTGTTAGCACCTAGCTCAACTCTTGCTACATCTTCGATATGAATGAGTTGCCCATTCGCCGATTTAACAACAATCTGTTTAAATTCTTCAATTGAAGAAGCATCTGTATGTGCATTAATATCAATTTCGATGAAATCTGTTTTCAGCTTACCTGCAGCACTAACAGAGTTACTTGCTTTAATCGCATTTTGTACATCACTTGCCGTTACACCTAGCGCCGCCATTTTAGTTGGATTCAACCAGATACGCATTGCAAAGTCACTTTGTCCCAGCAAATCAACCTTGGCAACACCGTCTACGGTAGAGAACGTCGGTTTTACTACTCGGCTGACATAATCTGAGATCTGCTGAGGTTCCAACGAGTCACTAGAGAAAGCGACATACAGTATTGGTGATTGAGACGTCGATTTCAGAATACTTGGGTCTTGTGTACCTGCCGGAAGACGATACTTAACCTGTTGAACCAGCGACAAGATCTCGGTCAATGCTTTATCTGTCGGATAATCCAGCTTTAGGTTTACCGTAATAAGAGATTTACCGAGACTACTTTCCGATGTCATGTAATCAATGCCTTCAGCTTGCGCCACCTGCGCCTGAAGCGGTTGTGTAACATAACCTTGTACACTGGTTGAACTGGCACCTGGATACGTCGTCGTAATCGTGATAACGCCAGTTTCAATCACAGGGTATTGGCGTACTTGCAATGCTGAAAAGGCTTTAAGACCAAGTACTAATAGCACTAAGCTCAACACGGTCGCTAAAACAGGACGTTTTATAAATATATCGGTAAAACTCATAATATTGCCTACCTATTACTTGCTAACTGCTGGGAAAGAAACAGCGTCATTAATCTTCACTAATGTGCCTTTTTTCAACTGCTGCTGGTTCGATGTCACGACAACTTCGCCTTGTTCAAGCCCTGAAAGAATGCCGACTTGGTTATCCCTTTGTGGACCAATTTTTACGAGTTTTTGGTCAACTACTTGTTGGCCTTTCTCGGTTTTTACAACAAAAACGGTGTCACCATACAAGGAATAAGCGATCGCCACTTTTGGCACGGGTACGACGGCCGTCTCGTTACTTAACGTTATTTCTGCGTTGATATACATGCCACTCACAAGTTGGTTACCATTGCCTTCCACTTTTGCTCTTACACTAACGTTGTGCGACTGACTATCTGATGACGGCTGGATAGCAGTCACCACCGCAGTAAATGTTTGGTTTGGGTATGCATCATTATGAAACGCGACTTGTTGACCAACCGCGATTTGTGGCTGAACGTCTTCCGATACGGACAAGTCAATGTAGTTGTCATTAATACTTTCTAATTCAACAATAAGTGAACCAGGGTTAATGAAATCACCTAAATCGACAGTTCGAATACCTAATGCGCCAGAGAATGGTGCTTTAATGCTCATAAAGTTGATTTGAGATTTAATGTAAGCAAGGTTCGCTGATTCTGCATCATATTGAGCTTGAGCCTTATCCACTGAACTTTTCGCCGTACTATTAGTTTTTAACAATTTTGCTTGACGGGCTAACTCGATTTTTGCCAATTTTTTCTTAGCCAGCTGGCTACTATATTTAGCTTGTAGAAGTGAATCATCTAATTCAACAATCACTTCGCCTTTATTGACTTTCTGACCAGAAACAAAATTAACTGCTTTAACTTGCCCTGATATTTGGCTAGTAACTGCGGTTGATTGCTTAGACGTTACATGCCCTACTGATTTAACTGTTTTAACCCAACTATCGTTTTTTGCCGTAATAGTAGTAATAGCAACAGGTGGCTTTTTATACTCACCTATTTTCTTCTCAACCATATGGTTCTTGAAGCTATTAAATCCAAAAACGAATAGTAGTATTAACAGCACGGCTGCTGTAACTATTGATATTGCTTTCTTAGACATGATTTTCTCTTAATGTTGGACGTTGCGAATGACACATAATCTAAACGTTTTTTAAGATTTAATTATCATCGTTGCATAATCAATAAATAACTTGAGATAATCAAAATATAAACCATAAAAAACAACAAGTTAGGTAAATATAAATCAAATATAAACAATAAAAAATGATGCCAATTTCATGTTTTATATTCTGAATAGACGTAAAGTAGTGACCATCAATCAGAAGAACAACAGGTCAATATATGCAACATACAAAACATACAACATCACAAAAAATGACACGCATTTACGGAGAAGACATCGAACACAAACATAATAAAGACCACTTAGAATATGAAGATAAAGTGAAATCTCATCCTCACCAGAAACACGGTGGAAAAAATGAAGGTCACAAACATTTAATTAATCATCATTCAGATGGTCATCATGACAAGCACCACCAGGATAAAAAGAACAGTCATAATAAATCGTCTCGATTACATCATAAAACAAGTAATCAATAGGATTGCATTTCGAACATAGAAAATAACACCTTACCCCTATCAATGAATATTTAAGATAATAATTGGAAATAAAAATGAACCGTACTGAAGAAAAGAAACTAGAAACATTGAGCCCTTTTGAAGTTAAAAACACTCTAATTGAACTTGCTCAAAATAATAATAGCAACGCTATGATTAATGCGGGGCGTGGTAATCCAAACTGGATTGCCACCGTACCACGTGAAGCATTCTTCCAGCTGGGTATGTTCGCATTACAAGAGTCAAAGGCAACGTTTTCAACATACCCAGGTTTTGGTGGCATGAGCGACAAAAACTATATCTCAACTCGCTTTCTAAGTTTTTGTGAAGACAATGAGCAAAATGAAGGCGTTCGCTTCCTACTTGATTCATTCAGCTATTTAACGACTGAACAAGGGCTCGATGCTGACGAGCTAATCTATGAATGGGTTGAAGGTATTCTAGGCGACAACTACCCTGTTCCTGACCGTATGCTAAAACACTCAGAGTTCATTGCGAAAAAATTCATTGAGCAAGAAATGGGACATCAGGCTCATTTGCCAGAGTCTAACTTCGATTTATTTGCTGTTGAAGGCGGCACGGCGGCGATGGTTTACATCTTCAATACGCTAAAGACAAACCGATTGCTCAACAAAGGCGACAACATCGCTATTGGCGCGCCAGTGTTTACACCTTATCTAGAAATGCCTGAACTAGAAGACTATAGCCTAAACAAAGTCGAGATTATGGCGACCGAAGAGTCATTCTGGCAGATTCCAGACAGCGAGTTAGAGAAGCTGCGCGACCCTAAAATCAAAGCTTTTTTCTTAGTTAACCCAAGTAATCCTGCATCGGTTAAGCTAAGCGATGAAACGCTACAAAAGATTGCTGACATTGCAAATGAAAGACCGGACCTCATCATTCTAACTGATGATGTATATGGTACGTTTACCGATAACTTTACGTCACTTGCCATGCTAGCACCGAAAAATACGATTCTCGTGTATTCGTATTCTAAGTATTTTGGTGCTACAGGTTGGCGACTTGGTGTCATTGCCATCGATAAAGACAGCCATCTGGATAAAATGATTGCCGATTTACCTGAAGATACACGCAACGATCTTACCAAGCGTTACGGTGGAATCAGCTTAGATCCAGCGAACATCAAGTTTATCGACCGCCTTGTCGCCGATAGCCGAGCGGTTGCTTTGAACCATACTGCTGGGCTTTCAACACCACAGCAAATTCAAATGTCACTATTTTCATTGTTGGCATTGCTGAAAGGCGGTAAAGAATACCAACAAAATGCTAAAAAGATTGTACGTGAGCGCTATCGTAACTTAATGGAAAACAGCCCTACTGAGCCTACGATCACCGAAGACAACACCAATGGCGCTTTTTACTATGTTGAAATCAACATCCAAGACATGGCGACATCCGTATACGGCGAAAACTTTTTCGATTGGATGGAAGAGAAATACGAACCGTTAGATTTCCTGGTACGTTTAGCTCAAGATAACAGCATCGTAGTCATGCCTGGAGGCGGTTTTGATGCTCCTGATTGGTCACTTCGTGTGTCACTAGCGAACTTGCCGGATTCAGACTATGCCATCATATCGGACTCCATCAACGCAATGTTAAAGCGCTATTACGACCTTTATAAAAGCTGCTAATTCGTCATAACATGACTTAAGCCTCGATATGTAAAATATCGAGGCTTTTCTTTTTGTATTTTTGATAATCCTATCCGATACTTCTTTATTAGATACAGTAAGTTATGAATGGCCTATGAAAAATCAAAAAATCAAGTACCAAATGGATGAGTGGGTTTTTGTTCCTTACGAAGACAAATTCATTTTACATGGCGAAGATATCATTATTGATAATCGGCTATCTAAGCTCTTTCACTTTTTATGTGATAACCCAGAGACCGTCTTCTCCCGTGATGAACTGATTAATGAGGTTTGGAATGGCTCCATCCTCACAGACCAAGTCATCACTCAAGCCATCTTTGAATTAAGAAAAATCCTTAAACAGCATGGTAATCATCCCTATGGTTATATAGTGACGGTTCCCAAACGAGGCTATAAACTCGACGCGAAAGTGCAGCAAATCGTCGAAGCCTTGTCCTCTACGCTAGAGGTCATATCGGATGAATCTCGCACTGTCATAGAGGACGGGGAATTACCGAGCTCCGCTATTACTGACCCAACTGAAGCGTTACATAATACCTCAGCAGCCGTCAGTACAGCACCAATAGAGCACACTACACCGATTACGGATCCCACGCCCACAAGCGATGAACCGAGTTTAACAAAAGACCAAGATGTTTCTAAATCGCCATCAATACAAAAAGTAGTCAAAAAAACTGGCGACCCCGTTCACCGCAGCGCTGAATCTAAAACTGCAGATAAAATTGCAGATAAAACAAGGTTCAAAAAGCGTTGGTTTGTTGTCCCTGCGTTGATTATCTTAGGAGTATCTGTTGCTTATAGCTATATGCACGTTAGCAGCAACCAAGAAAAAATGAAGGTCGTCGAAGCCGAAGCTACTCAGAGTTATATCTCGTTAGAGCCTCGTTATATTCATGTCGTCATGGACTCAAATATCCTTAATGATGACCTAAAAGTCGGCTTTACTAAAAAGTTATTGGAATATTTAAAAACCTATAAAGACTTCCGACTGATCTATAATGGGCCAGCAGCTTCTGTTGCCGCAAACGAAATCAGATTCAACACTCACACCAAAGACGGTCAAGATTACCTAGAAATTGAATATGTGAACCGCATTTCGGGGCACAAGCATCTCGATAGAAATTACCGATTGACACCTTCATCCTTAAAACCTGCAATGAAAAAGTCGCTCGATGATTTATTGGACTCCTTTAATATCGAAATTGACAAGACACTGATCGCTAATTTAGTTGATGAATTACCTGAAAGTAATGTATCCACCGCGTCTGCACTAACATCATTAGGCGCCTCATACCACAATTACACCCACATAAAAGCACTTAACCAGATAAACAAGGCGCAAGAAGAGTCGCCCAACAATCCTTACGTAGTCGCGACCAACTACATGTTTCAAGTCTCCCATTTATACCTGAATCCAACACAAAATATGACTGACGATATGTCGCAGCTGAATCTAAGTACGATGGCTAAGTTTGACGAATTTGCCTCAATGGGGAAAGTAACACCAAGGGTATTAGAAGCAAAAGCCATGATGGCTTTGTCTAAAGACAAGCCACTTGAAGCTAAATCAATATTGCAATCCATACCTCATGAAAGGCGTTCGGTTTTTTTCTATATCCTCAATGCAAAAGCGTCTGAATTAACTGGTAACCGTGATGCAGCCGAAGAGTTCTACTACCACGCTGTTTTAGAAACCTCTGATATTCTGATACTCAATTTATCTGAAGTTCTCTTTTTTAACAGCGACCTTTCTGAGATCAAGGAAAAGTTAAGAGCGAACTATTCAAAATAGTGTCATATAAAAAAAGAGCGTGGTTTATTATCTAAACCACGCTCTTTTTATTGGGTATTTTAGTTACCAACGATAAGTCAGCATTGCCATCACACTCTTTCTTCCTTGCCCTAGACTTGCTTCTGCCGCTACTCCATAGTGCCGCGCAAGGTTCCAATTCAAGCCTGACCAATCATTTTCGTTTTGTTGGTCAATACTATAGCCAAGTCCCTCAATACCCAGGGCATTCGTTTCACTCGTGGTACCAGTAGTATGTAAATAAGACACGCCGATATATGGGCTAATGAGCCCCCAATTTTCTATATGATAAGAGCGTCCAATCCTAGGGCTAACAGCCAATGTTTGACTGGAAGTACGTCCGTCGTCTGTGTGAGACCAAGTATAACTGACCGGAAGAACCGCAAAGTATTCACCAAATCCAGCAACAAGGTTAGTACTCAGCCCGTAGTTCCACCCCTGATATTCAGGAGAAAAAGACAACGTTGGTATCTGGCCTAAAGCCTCTGAAAGCCTATCACCACACATATCATTAAATCGATTACACGTTACGTTAGAACCCGCTAAATGGTCTGAGACACTGCCAGGAAAGACGGAGCCTGGTATATTTACATTTAAATCCGTGTTTCCTTGAAATCGACCTGCATGAGCGCCAATTTGCATGAATGGAAACAACCAAGCGCCAGCCCTAAGCTGCAGCGTGGCCGTTTTAACATCGGGGTTACCAAAGTCTATCTGACCGAGATTGACACTGTCTCCAAGTGATTTGTCTCCAACCTTCACATCAAGATTGTTAAACCCAATCGTTTGTTGAGTGTAGGTCGGAATAATTGAAAACGAAAAAGGCAGCGGTAAATCAAAGCCTAGATCAATAGCATTTTGTGCATAAAAAGGTAACGCATGTTGCCATTTTTTATCCAGTTTTTGATTGTTAGAGAGTTCTTTCGTTGCTATTACATCCCCCGTCTTAGTGGCATTTCTTGCTTCTCGTCTCGCTTCGTTCAGTTCAAGTTTGGCCTCTGAATAGCTATCCTCTTTAACTTTGTCTGCATTCTCCGCAATAACACTTGAGGAGATTAAGCATAGAAGCAAAGACGGTACCATTAATTTTTTCATTATATTTACTCTGATATAGTTACGTAACGTGTATTTTTATATAAAGAAGTCCAAAGAATTAAACTAGAAGTCTACGGATTAAATTAATTTAGAATTGTATAACCTCTTTCTGTCATACAGTTTCTCATTACCAACTCTTTTTGGTTTTGATAGTTGTTCTGTACTTGCTGCTTTTCTGATGAATGTCCCAATACACCGGTAACCAAACCAATACCTGCGCCTATTTCTGCTCCTTTTGTTCCTGACCCTCCACCAATAGCCGCAGCACCTGCACCTAACGCCGCTGTTCTTCCTACATGTTTAAATGTCGTTCTTCCAGCGCCCTCTATATTTTGCTCTTGAACTTGGTCACTTAGTTGCTCACATTGATACATGTCTGCACTATACTTCTCTTGATCTAAACCTTTAGTATCCACAATTAAATTTTGTGCCAAAACTTGTGAAGATGCAGTAATACAAATTAATAACGCTAATGTTCGTTTTTTCATGATCATTCTTACCTTTGTTTAAGTTGGAGTAACTATAACCAAAGATTAAATCGATGAAATAAGCACAAAATAAAAATTTAATAATAGATAAACTCACACCTAAAACGAATCTAATGAACCGATAAAACCCATCATAATGACGGTATAAAAAAAGATAAATCAAAACCTAACCCATTGAATTTAATCAATAAAATTTATAGTATCAGATTCTAATGCATTCATTATTTTTCTCACTTTCATTTGTCTTAGAATTTTCACCACCTAATACATACCGAAATTAATTTGGAGACAAAGTGTCAGCATCAGCCTTAACAAACAATAATAAAGACAACCTATCATTCTACCTTGTTAAAATAGGCAAGTACCCAATACTTACCGAATCAAAAGAGAAAGAGTTAGCCTACAAAGCATTTCATAATAATGACACCAATGCCGTAAATGAATTAGTATTACCTCACTTACGATTCGTTGCACATATTGCAAAAAATTTTTCTGGGTATGGCATGCAGATGCTCGATATTATTCAAGCAGGTAACATCGGTCTAATAAAAGCTATAAAGCGATTTAATCCATCTCGTGGTATCAGATTAGTTTCATTTGCTATCCATTGGATAAAATCCGAGATACATGAATTTGTTATTAGAAATTGGAGTCTAGTTAAAATTGCCACTACTAAAGAGCAAAGAAAGTTGTTTTTTAATTTAAAAAAACACAAAACCGACTCTAGTTGGGTCAGTGAAGAACAAGCTAATTATATTGCAAAAAAACTCAATGTTAGTGTTAAAGATGTATTTATTATGGACAGACGATTATCTGGAAAAGATAAACAGCTTGATGGTTATCAATATGGTGAAGATCATGACAATTCAAGTTATATAGAAGATAACCATGTTCACGAGCTTGACGATGATATTTCAACTCGTCATGAAAATGATAATTGGAGAAATCATGTTTCCTCTGAACTACGTACCGCCCTTTCAAAACTAGATGATAGAAGCCGTGATGTTGTATTCCACCGCTGGCTAACCAGTGAAAAAGTAACGCTGTCAGATCTTGCAACTAAACACAATTTATCTGCCGAGCGTGTTCGTCAACTTGAAGTAGCGGCGTTAGCAAAACTGAAGAACATGCTGGGTCATATTCCAATGGCGGCTGCAGCGTAATTAATATCGTGTAAAGCGATGACATTTTAACACTAAACGTAGACTCAACACGGTATTTATATGAAGCATATCTTAACATTCGCCCCATTATTTTTAACGGCAATAAGCTACACTGCCGATGCAGACTCGCTCACTGAGATCTACGATTTGGCTAAAACCAACGATCCTATGCTTCTCAAAGCGGCAGCGCAAAAAGAGAGCGCATTTGAAGCAATCAATTCGAGTAGAAGCTTGTTATTACCGCAAATTGATTTAACCGCAGGTTACGCGTATCAAGACAGTGATCGACACACCATGGATGGCAGTTCATCCAACGTAAGTCTCGGATTATCTCAATCCATCTACGATCGTAGTAGCTGGATCGCATTAACGATATCGGAAAAAAATGCCCGCGCGTCTGATGCTCGCAATGCTGCTATTCAGCAAGCGACCATCTATAAAGTAACCAAAGCATACTTTGACGTGCTGAAAGCTGAAGATAACCTGATGTTTGTACAAGCGGAAAAAGAGGCCGTCGCAAAGCAATTAGCACAGACCGAACAACGCTTTAGTGTTGGCGTCGCGCCTATAACCGACGTCCATGATGCAAGAGCTCAGTTTGATAGTGTTATCGCCCAAGAAATCCAAGCCAAGAACTCCGTTGAGAACGAGTACGAAGAACTACGAGCCATCACAGGACATCCGGCCTCTCATCTCTCAACACTCGACACAGAGCGCTTCTCTACTGCATTACCCGTCACAACGGCTGACGAACTCGTCTATAAAGCCTCAAATGACAATCTTAGACTTCTCGCGAGTCGGATCGAAAAAGATATTGCAAAGGAACAAATATCGTTGGCGCAATCCGGTCACTTACCGACCATCGCCTTGACAACAGACTACCGTTATTCGAAAAACCACAATGAACCAAGTAACCCCATCACTGGCGCAGCGCTCGATAACGACCAAAATCAATTCAATCTTGGCGTATCCATTGACTTACCGGTTTACTCTGGCGGCAGAGTCACGTCCGAAGCCAAGCAAGCTGAATATCAATACGTAGCCGCGAGTCAAGATTTAGAATCAAACTTTCGCGATGTTCAAAAAGAGGTTCGAGCGCTCAACAACAATATTCGTTCATCAATAGGCTCCATTACGGCTTATACACAATCTGTCGTTTCTGCAAAATCAGCGCTTACCGCGACTCAAGAAGGGTTCAATGTAGGTACTCGAACCATTGTTGATGTATTAGAAAGTACGCAGAACGTGTACCAAGCCAATAGAAACCTCGCCGACGCTCGCTATCAATATATATTATCACAAGTACAATTAAAACAAGCGGTTGGGAGCCTTAGTGAACAGGACATTTTGGATATAAGCGCAGGTTTAACAAGTAAGAAATAAGGGATAAGAAAATTATTCCCCCCACATTGCCGTTGTAACTGATTTAGGGAATCAAACCTCCCTATCATGTAACTAATGCGCTCAATTAAATCAAATTACGTTACGAGTACCTATGTATATCACGACACAAAACACCCCTACTTCGTTAGAGAGTAAGTCGATTATCCAGGCAGAAAATGCACAACTAAATCGTCACTATCCCGACATATTGTCATCAAAATGTCACGTGGCTTTTCACACAGGGTTCGAGGATTTCGAAGTCGAGTTAACAGTACATCTTGATAATCAGTCGATATTTATCATTCGTACTGACCGTGACGCGAATGCTGCTATCGAAGAAGCCTTTCAAGCACTCAAACATAAACTCACTCAATATGGCAATAGACAAAAAGCAAAACGGTACCTAATGAAGAATTTTCGGGCGTTATTTCAGATAGTTGGGTTGGCATAGGTGCCTTCACCGATGAAGAGTACGTGATATTGGTGACTAAAAGGAGCGTCATTTTATCCTTACTTTTTTGGTTAGACGCTTTCAAACAGGACGCCTGTGACAATCTATTGGCTTGATAGAACACTCAAGCACTCACAAAAGTCGTTGGCGCTAGGTAAATAGTGCCTCGGGTTTTTGTGGCCGACTAAACACATACCCCTGTCCATATTGACAACCGCGCTGATTTAAATAATCAGCTTGTTGCCAGCTTTCTACGCCCTCGGCCACCACCTTTAATGATAATGCCTGCCCCATCGCAATGATGGCGTTCACGATCGCGTTGCTGTCTCCATTTTCAGGGACATCTTTAACAAAAGATTGGTCAATCTTGAGTTTATTTATAGGCAATCCTTTCAAATAAGACAATGAGGAATACCCCGTACCAAAATCATCCAATGAAATCTCTATGCCCAGTAAACTCAACTGTTCTAGAGCAGCAATGGCTTTTTCAGGGTCAAACAACAAAAAACTCTCGGTTATTTCAATATCTAATCGCTCAGGAGGAAATCCCGTCTCTTTTAAGATCTGTTTAAGTACTGAAAAGAAGCTTAAATTCTGCAACTGTAACGCTGATACATTAACCGCTATTCGACCAAACTCTTTACCTTCTGCTAGCCAGCGAGTGCCTTGTATACAAGATTCACGTAATACCCAAGTGCCAATTTTTTGAATTAATCCCGTTTTTTCGGCGATGGGAATAAAGTTCAATGGTGATATCAAGCCAAGCTCGGGATGCTGCCAGCGTAATAACGCTTCGACACCGACGACTGAATGATCAACCAATGAGTATTGAGGTTGATAAGCCAAATAAAATTGGTTTTTTTCTAATGCGTCGTGTAAAGCAGACTGGATCCGAACATGCAATACAGAGCGGTAAGTCAGATCAGGAGAATAAAATGCGTATCCATTGCGGCCATTCTTTTTAGCCAAGTACATCGCTGTATCTGCATTTTTTAATAAAACCTCACTGCTGGTGCCGTCTTTAGGATATAACGCGACACCGATACTGGCCGATACCCGCAATGAATCCTCGGCTTCTAACATAAATGGCGGATTGAAAACGCCCATAATGCTATCAATATAGTCTAGCAACTCGTCTTCAGATTCAAAGTCAGACAAGACTATAACGAACTCATCCCCTCCTATTCGACCAATATGGGCTTTATGCTCAAGCACCTGACTGAGTCTGTCGGCGACCTGCTCTAACAGTCGGTCACCATACAAGTGCCCTTTACTGTCATTAATGTGCTTAAAATGATCGAGGTCTAGGAACAAGGTTGCAAATTGCTTTTGATGCTTATGACCTGTCTCAATATGTTGCACCAACAAACTTCCAATATGCGAGCGATTGGGAAGATTTGTTAACGGATCATAAAATGCCATTTTTCGTAGGTTTTCTTCATCTGCTTTTTGAGCAGATATATCCTCAAAAACACAAATATGGTGCATTAAGGCATTTTCTTCATCCATAATAGTACTAATTGTTGTCATCTGCGGATAAAGAGAGCCATCCTTTTTACGATTGATAAACTCGCCTTTCCACTGCCCCGAAGAGACAAGATTACGCCACATGTTTTGATAAAAAGTAAGATTATGGTGCCCAGACTGAAGAAAGCGCGGGTTTTTACCGAGAACGTCGGATAATGTATAGCCAGTAATCCGAACAAACGCGCTATTCACATCAAGAATATTGCCAGTACTGTCCGTAATCATCATGCCCTCTTGGAAATTATCAAAAATTTCCCCACTCACAGACAACCAGGTCTCAACGACTTTTCGACGTGTTACGTTGCGAGTCATCCCCAATACACCAATCAGTTCACCTGAATCGTTTCGGATTGGAGACTTGATCGTTTCTAGCCAGATCTTCTCTTGGTTCTCGTCTAAGACAGGGCACTCTTCAATCACAACTTGTTCGTTTTTATCAATAACGGTTTGGTCCGCAGCGGTATACATTTGCGCACGTTTCTCATCAAACAGCTCTAAATCGGTTTTACCATAGACATGCGCCTTGGTGTAATTCCATGCCGTCATTACGCTGTCATTAATCATGACATAGTGGCCATCGACATTCTTAATCCAAGTGTGATCGTCTAACGCATCGATAAACTCTTGTAACGTCGGGGCTCGTGCGGATTCGATTGCAACCTTATCCTTAATGGTCGCTAAGGCCTGAGCAGGTTGCGACTGCTGCGCGCTTCCTAGCTGCATACAGACATCAAAGCTAATTCGCCCTGCCGTTGATTCTATAGAGCGTAAATCATCCTCTCGAAATATTGATCGGGAGGACATGACAAGGACTGCAAACAAATTCTGATTCTCGCCCCAAATGGGCGCAAAACAAAAGAATGTTTGTTCAGCTGTAACAGGCACGGCATTAAGATGAGGGAAGGCAAATGATGACATTGCTTCTGGCAAAGCGACTTCAAACGATTCATTTTGAACAAATGACTTAAATTCACATAAACATTTATTAGAGGGCTCTACCTGTTTAAGCAACCCGTTTGATTGAGTCACTTGGCTGAGTGATTCGATGGAGGATTGCCACTTGGCGTTAAGTTCTAAGGAAGGCGCACTGCTGTAAGTCATGATAAACCACGAAACGGGCCCTAAATCTGCCCTTTAATAATTGAGGATCCGGGCTATCGTACCGAATCCTCAATCATTTCCAAAGCAATGCGAACAATTTATTGGGCAAATTGTCGCATACGTGCTCTTTACGCCGTTAATCAACAAACCAAGCCATGGTACGCAACTTGTTTTGACACCTGCTTAACTAGTTGACGTTAACGTTCTGGTCACGCTCATCATACATATCTGGTGTGGTGTGTAACCCCCCCGTATAACCCGCTTTCTCTAAGGTCTCACGCACTTGCTTGACCTGTTCGGCAGTAACGGCTGACTCGCGCGCCCCCAAATGTAAGCGAACAAATGAGATGAGTTCTGATAACGCTGTATCCGATAACACATCATCAAAGCTCACCATTGGCATAAAGTTTCTTTCTTCATCTAAATAGGTTGGCTGCAGTCCTCTTAAGGTTACCGCGATTGTATTGAATGGATCACTATGCATAATAATGCCGTTATTTAGCAATGTAGGTGCTATAGGATCGCGTCCCTTACCATCCTCGCCATGGCAAGCGCCACAGGTTTGATTGTAAGTAGCGTAGATCTCATCGGCGTACGCGGCTTCCGTAAAACCAGTAGGCTTCAAGGTAACCGACCCACTTTTGATGACATTATTTTTGTCTCCCATCAACAAATAATAAGACATTGACTCAATGTCTTCTCGCGTCATCAAACTCAAGCTATTTTTCACAACGTCAGCCATCCCAGCGAAAGCTGACCCCTTATCAGAATGTCCTGTATGTAAAAAATCAGATAGTGTTGATTCATCCCAACCATCAACGAATAATTCATTAGCACTGATGTTGGGGGCATTCCAGCCATCAATTAGGTTACCTTGAAAAATCCTATCCGTATCGAGTGCCTGTGCGATATTTCTCGGCGTGTGACATTCAGAACAATGTCCCAATCCTGCTACCCAGTACTTTCCCTTTTTCCATTTATCAATATCGTCGATGTTGCTTTCGAGCTCAGCAGGAGGTGTGTAATCCAACTCGGCAGTGTCCATAAAGACTATGTTCCAACCCAATAATCCCAGTCGAATGTTCGAAGGGAACATCATCTGGTTTTGATCGTTTTGCCTCGAGACCGCGTCGATTGATTGCATGTACTCCCATAAATCATGCATGTCTTGATCATTAACATACTGATAAGAAGTATACGGCATAGCCGGATACAAATAACCGTGCTGTCCTTTACCATCCACTAACGCCGCTTCAAAATCTTCAAATGAATAGAGACCAATCCCTTCCGTTGTATGTGGGGTAATGTTCGTTGAATAAATTGTACCAAATGGGGTAACGAATGGCAGGCCACCAGCAAAAGGTTCTCCTCCTTCTGCACTGTGGCAGGCAACACAATCACCCGCGTAAGCAAGATATTCGCCTCGCTCGACTGCCGCAGGATCCAACCTCGCGAGTTTCTCGTCTTCGTCCAATCTAGACTTGGTCATGTAAGCACCAAGAGCCAATATTTCATTCGATGTGAGCTGTTGTCCAAATGCCGGCATCACGTTATTAAGTCCATTTCTAATCGTGTGCTGAATCTCCTCTATGCTGCCACCGTGAAGCCAGATACTGTCGGAAAGATCAGGGACGCCAAGCTGTGCATTGGCAACGGAACCGTCACCATGACACGATGAACAGTATTGAATAAACAGTTCTTTGCCTAATGTCACTTTTACTGCAGGAACGTCTGTATGCCTTTGATTCAATGACGCCAAGTAATAAGACATTTTGGCAATATCATCGGGTTTGATTGCATCGACCCAACCCGGCATCGCCCCGTTTCGTCCTTGTGTAATAGAATGAATAATGGCTTCATCATCGCCGCCATATAACCATTCATTGTCAATCAAGTTAGGGAAGTGCTTCGCCCCTTGCGCATTGTTGCGGTGGCAGGCTGCACAATGCGTTTGGAATAAAATTCGCCCCGAATCAACCACCATATCGTTTAGTGCTAATTCCGTTAATTTTTTCTCCGGTATTTGCGCCATTTGTTCATCAAGATTGGTGCTCACACTACTGAGTTTGTCATCGCTTTGTTTCCAATCGACGAGTCCTTGCCAGTTCCCCATGCCTGGGTACAGGATTAGGTACCCAACAGAAATTGAAAACGCGATAAAGTAAGACACAAACAGAATCTTAGGCGGAGGGGCGTCATTTTCGTCAATACCATCAAAGGTACCTATGGTTTTGTTTTCATTCGCACTGTGGTTATTTCGCCAATATTTGATCACGACCACAACCATCAGCACGAAGAATACACAGGTTCCTATGACGGCCCAAAGATTCCAAAATACACTCATTTCATTGCTGTCCATCACAACGCCCCCTCTGAGGTATCAACGCCTAGGCTTTGCAGATAGTGAATCAATGCTTCGCCCTTCGTTTTGCCACGAACTTGCAATCGAGCATCGGCAATATCATCATCAGTATAAGGAACGCCCAGCGTGCGAAGCGTTTCCATCTTCCCGGTAATATCATCACCAGACAACTTCTGTTCAAACAGCCATGGATATGACGGCATGATAGAGGTAGGAACCACTTGACGAGGATTGATCAAATGAATGGTGTGCCATTGGTCAGAATATTTGCGACCCATATTGGTTAAATCTGGTCCAGTACGCTTCGAACCCCAAAGATTCGGGAACTCGTAGATATCATCAGATTCTTTGTTAGCGCGACCATTTCGCTTGGTTTCAGGATCAAGAGGACGAACCATTTGCGTGTGGCAAACATGACAACCTTCGCTAATGTAAATATCTCGCCCTGCTACTTGAATCGCCGTTAATGGTAATGCCATGCTACCTTTTGCAATCTCCGGTCCTCTCACAATATTTGGTACAACCCAAACGAGCAGCGAGAAAGAGGCCACCACAACAGTGGTCACAATGAGAATGCCAACAGACTTAGTAAAATCAGCCGTCATCTTATGCCTCCTTTGCTACAGGCACCGCTGCAGAGCGGACTGTTTTATATAAGTTAAATACCATCAACAATAACCCGAGTACAAACAAGGCCCCACCGAAGAAGCGTAAGAATAACCATGGTGCTTTGAAGTCCATAGCCTCAACAAAGCTGTACAGCAACGCGCCATTCTCACTTTGTGCTAGCCACATGTAGCCTTCTCCAATACCTGCTACCCACAATGCAATGGCATAAATCGCCACCCCTGCATGTGCGAGCCAGAAATGCCATTTGATCAAACGCCTCGACCACAGTGCTTCTTTCCCCCACAGTCTTGGTATGAAGTAATAGAAAACAGCGATGCCCGACATTCCAACCCAACCTAATGCGCCAGAATGAACATGCCCAATGATCCATTCCGTATTATGAGCGACCATATTGAACCAACGAATGGCGAGCAACGGCCCTTCAAATGTCGCTAAACAGTAGTAAAGAATGGCAGAAAAGAAGAAAAGCATGATGTAGTCAGTTTTGAGCTTTTCCTTATTTTGTAGCAATGTCATGGCGCTGTTGAATGCCCCCCCCCAAGAAGGCAGCCATAAAATCAATGACATGACGATACCAATATTTTGAACCCAGATGGGTACGGAAGAATAGATAAGATGATGTGTCCCAGCCCAGGTGTAGAAACCTACTAATCCCCAGAAGTGGATGATAGACAGTCGATAAGAATAAATAGGTCTTTCTGATATTTTCGGTATGAAATAGTAGTTCATACCAATCACGCCCGCCGTCAGCAAGAACCCAACGGCGTTGTGGCCCCACCACCATTGAACAATGGCATCTTGAGCGCCCGCAAACACCGAATAAGACTTCATAAATGAAGCGGGCATAGCCAAGTTATTAACAACAAAAATCATCGCTACGACAATAATGAAGGCAGCAAAAAACCAGTTTGCTACGAAGATGTGTTGCACTTTTCTTTGCCCGATTGTGCCAAAAAATAACACCGCGTACAGCACCCAAACCAACACTATCAATAAATCAATTGGCCACTCTAATTCAGCGTATTCTTTTGAAGTGGTGTAACCCATCGGCAGCGTCAACACCGCCAACAACAGAACTAACTGCCAGCCCCAAAATACCATCCAAGCCAAACTTTTATTGTATAGACCACATTGCCCAGTTCGTTGGGCGATATAGAGTGAGGTACCCATAAGAATATTGACGACAAAACCATAAATCACACCTGAAGTGTGCAATGGGCGCAAGCGGCCAAACTGAATGTATTCAGAGTCGAAATTCAACACCGGCCAGTATAATTGAGCAGCAAGCACTACCCCAATAAACATGCCAACAATTGCCCATACCACAGAGGCAACCACAAAATATTTGACGACTTTTACGTTAAACTGCGTTGACGCATCTTCCATGTCAGAGCTCCCTGTAAACACTGTTCTTATTTAACTGTGTCGGCCTTGCTATTAGTAGACTCGTGTACTTTAGAACCGAGCATGGAGTAGTAATAGGCAATATCTGAAATATCGCTGTCCGACAGTGCATCGGCTTGTTGCTGCATTAAAACCGCAAGGCCAGCAGAGCGCTCTCTGGATTGATAACTTTTCAAAGAAGTGATGAGGTAAGCCATTTTCTGACCTCTCAGATTTGGGTAGGATTCGATACTGGAAATACCGCCTTCACCATGGCACGTCATGCATACTTTGGCTTTTTGTTCACCAAGATCAAATTTTTCGTCGGCAAAAACGTAGGGCGAAATAAAAAAAGTAACTAAAACAGATAGTCGGGTTAAACGATGAAGCGTGCTTCTTACCATGACACAATTCCTTATATGGCACGTTGTGTTACTTGCGCTACCACGCGTAATTTTCCTTTGATCGAGTCGTGTAAAATTAAAAATAATTAAAATCAAAGTGTTGCTATCATCAGTGCAGTAAAAACTGCACGCTTCGACTCATCCTAAGCCTGTTGTACGTATGAATACTTAGAATAGAACAATAGAGAGTACTGTTTAAAAACATAGAAGCGAGAAGAGGGATTGGCAAATCAATCTAGGTCAAAGGCGCAGATAATATATAAATGAGTCAAACAACGTGCTTATTCGAAGTCGGTTTTCACCAGCCATTTCAGTTTCCAGCGTTATTTGCGCTTTATTTTCGAACTTAACATGACATTTCACCGTCAATTAAGGTATAACGATGCGATGAAAATACCTAAACGAATACAGCCTCTGGTTGACGATGGTCTCGTCGACGAGGTGAAGAGCCAGTTAATGAGTGGCAAAGAAGCATCGGTGTACATTGTGCGGTGTGGCGACACGATCCGCTGCGCTAAAGTGTATAAAGAAGCTAGCCAGCGAAGCTTTAAGAAGGCCTCCGCCTACAGAGAAGGCCGCAAGGTCCGTAACAGTCGGCGCGCACGTGCGATGGAGAAAGGCTCTGGGTTTGGACGCGAGCAACAAGAAAAAGTTTGGCAAAGTGCCGAAGTTGACGCGTTGTACAAGCTTGCTGAAGCAGGCGTACGTGTACCCGTTCCTTACGGTTGCTTTGACGGCGTGTTATTGATGGAATTGGTCACCGATGACGAGGGCTACGTTGCCCCACGACTCAACGATGTAGTGATGCCCGCTGAACAAGCCATTGAAGACCATGATGTTATGATGAATTATGTGGTTAAAATGCTGTGTGTCGGCCTTATCCACGGTGATTTGTCAGAGTTCAACGTTTTGGTCGATGAATATGGTCCCGTTATCATTGATTTACCTCAGGCTGTCGACGCGTCTGCGAATAACAATGCAGAATGGATGTTGACGCGTGACGTCAACAACATCCGCGACTATTACAGCCAATTTGCCCCAGAATTAAGCACGACTGAATATGCCAAAGAAATGTGGGCATTGTACGAAAAAGGCGAACTGACACCAGAAACGGAATTAACCGGAAAAGTTCAAGAGAATAATGTTGAAGCAGATCTTGCCGCGATCATGCAGGAAATTGATGCAGCTCGCAGTGAAGAAAACTTCAGACAAGAGCGCTTAAAAGAAGCAAAAGACGGCGTAGACGAGAGTAAGTTCAACTGGGCGGATAATTAACCCGTCACCAGTCTACTAGACGAATCATTCTTTAAGTAAGCCCTGCCTTACCTCATTGATAAATAAATAATAAAAATCGACTAACTGTAATCAGCGAGTCGATTTTTTACGTTCAAACATACTCAAGCGATGTTATTTAGATCAAATACTAATAAACGTCAACGCCACTTAGTTTCAAAACCATCCAGCTTCAAGACCAATTTGCTTCAAGGATAGTTGGCTTCAAGGCTATGTCGTCTCAAAGCGACTTGATGTCGATTGCTAAGCCGGCACGGCGCCGTTTGCTAGCCGCTATTCCTGGCTTTCTGCCTCGGCAAACCGCTGCGAAAATTCGCTATAGCGGTTTCTGTTGAGTCCTTTATCACTGTAGCCTGTACGTGATTGAGAACGATACTGCAGCGTGTTGCTTTCAGTATCAAAATAGAGTTCAAGGTCATCGTGAAATTTCATAGTAGGGGTGGTAAAAATCACGTGCATATAGTCACCTGAATCGACCACAACCTCATTGTTACCCATTTTATCCAATACCATTGCGACACTATTTTTTGCATGACTCCTATCTGAAAAAATAAGGGGCTCAACTCTTTTTTCTGCATCATTAGTTTGAGTCGAGACCGCATTAGGCGTGGTTGGCATAGGTGAAAATTGTCCATCATTAACCCCTAAATAAGACGGCGTTGTATTATTTTTGTAAACCATATAGGCAATCAGCGCCACTAGTGCAGTAAGAATTATTTTAGCTATCATCGAGCAATCCGTTGTTAATGAGATGGTTAGAGTACAGTGCCCTGTCCTTCAATGATAATCAACCTCAATGATCTGAAATCAATCATGCCTTCACCGCAGCCTTCCATATTACCGTCGTCAGAATTAGTTCTGAGTTCGGCAAGGGGTTTCTTCTATCTAAGTCGTTTTATGCAGCTATGGCGAAACAAGGAGAATAAAAACGCAACAAGGCCGTATTCAATTGAGATAAATATAGGGCCAGCGTAGAGAGTAACGTTAAGAGTTTGATATTAAAAATATCTAACCATCAATACGTATTTTTAAGCTAAACAAAAGTGGCATCGAGGTTTTGTTAGACATGCTGCGCTAAGTAAGTGATGCGCTCAATACCTTGTTCACATCACGTCGAATCATTTTGCTACTTTCGAAATAAAAGGAACATTTCTCAGCTTGTCTTGCCAAGGGAGACCATAGCCGACCAAAAGATCATCGTTTGTCATTTCGTAAGCAAAATACTGAGTGGCATCAATAAAGACTCGACTCGGCTTAACAAACAGTGTGGCAATTGACAGCGACTTAACCTCATAGTTGTCCGCTAGGTGCTGAATTAACCGCTTCATTGTACCGCCGGATTCAATCGCATCATCAACCACAATGACATGTCGATCTGTCAGATCAATATTATTGTGATAAACGATAGCCGATGTGTTGTTTCTGTCTCCAGGCGTATGAGGGCATGAGATATAATCAAGACTAACCTCAAACGTTAGTTTTCTGACCAAGTCGGCAGTATAAATAATCCCACCAGGCACCACGCTAATGACAACAGCATCAGTAAATTGTTTGTTTAGCTTTGTGGCTACAATCTCAACGCCCTCCTCGATTTGTTGAGTGCTTAGGACAAGTTCACCTAAGTGCGGGTGATCCCATTGGTCTTGTTGCTTCTCTAGTTGTGATTTATTCAATTTATTTATCCACCTTTCTATTCTTAAGCTAGTCTTATGCGGTGACGGTCACCAATTCAGGATTTGTCGTTCTCGCTACCATTCCGACGACGTCGTTGATGAACACTTCTCCTGACAAGTGCGCCTCTTCACTAATCGCTCACTCATCACAAACATTGTGATGCTCAACGCCAATAAAATACCCGGAAAATACGTAAACGAGAGTGTCGCAACGACAACACCAATAACTGGCGGTACAACGGTGGTGCCGATGTATGCTGTGGCCATCGTTAAGCTGATAATGGCTTGCGAGGCGCGCTTGCCAAATCGTTTTGGCGTCAGATGTATGGTGTTTGGGTAAATAGGAGCACAGCCAACGCCAATAACAATTAAGCTCATTGGCGTCATCACGTCTGGAATCGGAACGATAAGTCCTACTACCCCAACCATTATCATTATTAAGCCACCACGAATCAGCGACTCTTCTTTAATATGGTCTGCGAGCATGCCACACACAAAGCGCCCCGCGGTAATCCCCAAGTAATACATTGCCGTCCAAAATGCAGCATCTGCCGGCGACATTCCTTTATCAATGGCTAGGTAACTGGCCGCCCACAATCCCGTCCCCGCTTCTAAGGCGCAATAACAAAAAAACAGCAACAATTGAAGCTTAACGCCATCAATATTCACGGCTTGACGGTTAGTTATCAGCGAATGGTCGTCCAAACTTTCACTCGATTCTGCTCGATTAAGCTGCGTCATACTCATGGCTTTTTTCCACAAGGGTAGCGTCGAGAACAAAACAATCACTAGCACAAATTGAATCATAGCAATGGTGGTATAACCTTCGCGCCACCCATTATTCAAACTCAAGTATGTTGCCATAATAAGCGGCCCGGCCGTCGCCCCTACCCCCCAAAAAGAATGAAGATAATTCATGTGCTTAGATTTGTAGTGCAAGGCGACAAAGTTATTTAACGCTGCATCCACCGCGCCCGCTCCAATACCTAATGGCACCGCCAATATCACTAACGCGAGGGCATGATGAACAAACGTAAAACCAAGCAAGGCACAAGCGGTCATCAACACGCTGAATGCCACGACTTTGCCAGTACCAAAACGATGAATAAGCCGGGTTGCCATCAAGCTCGAACACACAGTGCCGGCACTGATGATGAGGGAGATAATGCCCGCAAATTCCAAGGTTGAATTGAGGTCCTGACTCATCACTGGCCATGATGAGCCTAAAACAGCATCGGGAAGACCGAGACTAATAAACGCTAAATAAATAATCGCAAGAAGAAGCAACATAGAGTTTTCACTAAACAGAATAAGTCACACAAAAATCAATATTTGATAAAATACTCTCAAATATTGGTTAACTCTATACTTATGCTACTATAAATTATAATTATCCTACCAAATTCATCATCATGCAAATCTATAACATTGAAACAAATAAAGAAGGTCGAGAGTTAACGATTCATGGCTCCGATGACTTTCCTTGCGCTTTCTACGACGAACGTTTCTCTGAGTTTATCAATGGTGAAGTCCCATGGCACTGGCATGATGAAATCGAGGTTGTGTTAGTATTAGAAGGAAGTACCACTCTCGAATATATTGGCACCAGCACCGTAATCAATACAGGTGAGATGGTGCTGATTAATGCGGGGATGTTACATAAATTGACTAACCACGGTGACACAGATTGCCACATTCTGAATGTCTTGTTTAAGCCACAAATATTGGGCGGTGTGGATTTTGGTCGCGTGTATAAGAAGTACGTCTACCCCGTTATCAACAACCCTGAATTTTTTTGCTATGTATTTGACGACAGCCACCATTGGCACTCCAAAATTATCCAGGAAATGCGGCAGGCATTCCAATCCTGGCAACAAGATATTATGGGTTATGAAATCATAATGACCGCCGCACTCATGAAGACTTGGCAACAGCTTTGTCATCATGAACCTACCATTTTGTCTAAACACGGCGTATCGTCAATTGGTGAACAACGTATTCACTCTTTACTGAGTTATATTCACTGCAATTACGATGGCAACCTGTCGGTAGGTAGCATCAGTAAAGCGGCCGCCATTAGTGAAAGTGAATGTTATAGGCTATTCAAGAAAACGCTTAAGTGTACCCCCAATCAATATTTACTCCACTACCGACTGCGGAAGGCAACCACCCTGCTACTGAATAGCACTCAATCGATTACCGATATTTCAAACCAATGCGGTTTTAACTGCTCGGCGTATTTCGCTAAACAATTCCGCTTGGCTTATAACAAAACACCAAAGCAATTTAGGAAAGAAGAAACCTCGTAAAATCAATCGCCTTCACTTATTTAATGCGAACATAACCGTTATCACCACCAAGTGGAGTGGCCTTCCTAGTGCATTGAAAACATGCGACGAGTTACCAATGTGTGTTGCTCTCTCGAGGACTATTACTCTATCGAATGCTCTCGCTTTCTATCGAGTACGTATCTATTGATGAGGCCAGAGCTCAGTAGAGTCACTCTTCATTCGATGCACAATATATAGCCAGAATATGGCTCCAAGTTCATCAATACTATTTAATAAATAAAATCTGATAATTAATTGAAATGGACTAATCTCTAATTATGGATGTCGCATTGACGCTACGACCAACGTAAAAATATTACGATTCATAATTAGGGATATTTATGGTGCAAGAAACTAGGGTAATTAAGGCCTTTATGTTTGCGGCTTTATTTTGGGGCATTGCTGCAATGCTCATCGGTGTTTCTCTCGCAGCGCAGCTTTACTGGCCTCAGCTCAACTTTAGTTCTGAATTTATTCAGTTTGGGCGTCTAAGACCGCTACATACTAACGGCGTCATTTTCGGGCTAATCTGCAATATCTTAATGGGTGTATCTCTTTATGTCGTTTGCACCACATCTGAAACAAAATTAGTCTCAAAGAAACTCGCTTGGATTCTATTTTATGGTTGGCAGGTTTTATTAGTTTTAGGTTATATCACGCTTCCTTTAGGGTTTACATCAACAAAAGAGTATGCCGAACTAGAGTGGCCACTCGATATCTTAATGGCCGCAATGTGGCTGCTATACGCTTATATATTTTTTGCCACCTTAGCAACCAAAAAAACCAAACACATTTTTGTCTCTAATTGGTTTTTCGGCTCAGTAATTATTATTATTACCATGATCTTCGTGGTCAACAACGCCGTACTGCCCGTCACTCTAACAAAATCATACTCTATTTTTTCCGGCGCAAGTGACGCACTGGTTCAATGGTGGTGGGGACATAACGCTGTTGGTTTCTTATTAACCGCCTCTATCATTGGTATTAATTACTACATCATTCCCAAAGTCACTGGACAGCCCATATACTCCTACCGTCTTTCAATGATTAATTTCTGGGGGCTGATTGGGTTCTATACGTGGGCAGGGACTCACCACATGGTTTATTCCTCTATTCCCGATTGGATTCAAAATATTGGAATCGTGATGTCCTTGTTACTTTGGTTACCTTCTTGGGCTGGTGCGTACAATATGTACCGGACGATAACAGCCGATAAAATACGTCTAAAGGAAAATTATATCCTTTGGTTTTTCCTATCGTCGATCATCTACTATGCGTTATCAACCGCAGAAGGACCGCTACTAGCAATTCGCTGGTTTAACATGATTGCTCACAATACTAACTGGATCATCGGCCACGTTCACTCCGGTGCACTGGGTTGGGTTGGCATGAGCTGTATTGGCGTCTTCTATTACTTCATACCAAAGCTGTTTGGAAAATCTGAGCTCTGGTCAATGAAATTGGTCAAAATCCACTTCTATTTCGCCAGTATTGGGATACTTCTCTACATTGTCGCACTATGGATTGCAGGTATTGCTCAGGGCGTAATGTGGCAGGCTCAGGAAGACACTGGAGCTCTCACCTATAGCTTTGTAGATACACTTAGATTTATCTCACCTTATATGTTTATTCGCTTTCTAGGGGGGGCGTTCTATGTCTCTGGCATGTTCATTATGGCCTACAACCTCTACAAAACCGTAACCGCCTATTC
Organism: Vibrio sp. 10N.261.51.F12; assembly: GCF_041471725.1. Classification (NCBI taxonomy): domain Bacteria; kingdom Pseudomonadati; phylum Pseudomonadota; class Gammaproteobacteria; order Vibrionales; family Vibrionaceae; genus Vibrio; species Vibrio sp. 10N.261.51.F12. Next base: position 50,345 of record NZ_JBFROV010000012.1, read on the forward strand.
TGTCTCAACTAAAACAGTGGAGGGATAAACGATGAGTTTTAATATGACTAAATCTGTCGTCGCTTTTATTGTTATTTCCTTTGGTGTTGCTGCGTTCTCTTTCGTTGTCTGGGTCTTGCCCGGTTTTTTTATAACGCCCCATTTAGCAAAGATCACCGATGCCAAACCATACTCCCCTCTCCAGCTAGAGGGACGTGATGTCTATATGTCTCAAGGGTGTCATGTTTGCCATACTCAAATGGTCAGAAACCTAGAAGCTGAGCGTTTGCGTTACGGACGAGCGAACAAAATGGAAGATGACATTTACGAGCATACTTTCCTATGGGGCTCCTCTCGTATCGGTCCCGACCTAACGAATATCGGTTTGAAATACACAGAAGATTGGCAGATCCAACATTTAAAAGATCCACAAAGTTTAGTTCCTGAATCAATTATGCCGCCATTTATCTGGCTATTTGATCAACCTGTAGACAGCTCCATTACCGCTAAAAAGATGCAAGCATTGCGTGAGCTGGGTGTGCCATATAGTAATGAAGAGATAGCCAATGCCGAGCAAGCCGTGAACGGTAAAACTAAGGGCGATGCACTGGTCGCCTATTTAATGAGTTTGGGTGTTGATACACATAAGAATAAGAAGGACTTACAATGAGTAACTTCTGGTTAGGTTGGGCAAGCTTTTTTACTATTCTATTCCTTCTTATCATGATTGCTGTCGTGGTGTCTCCCTATCGACGAAATAAACAGGCAGACAAAAACAAAACCCTAATGACTTTTGACGGTGTTAAAGAAAACGATGCGCCTATCCCTGGTATCGTATTTTTTGGCTACCTCACTTTTTTTATCGGGGCGTTTGTTTATTTACTACTATTCCCTGGTATTGCATCTTGGAAAGGCGTACTCAACTGGACTGGTGAAAACGATTCCGTCAATGGTCATATCAAAAACCCTGATCACGAGATTGCCCAACTACTGGCAACACCCACGAACACACCTCTGACGGTACTTACAAAAAATAGAGATCTTACTAATGCGGGTAAATCACTGTTTAAAGATAACTGTGCAGCCTGTCATACTGAATCCGCAGAAGGGCAGTATAACTATCCTAACTTGATCGATGAGGATTGGTTGTATGGCGGGAATGACCAACACATTATCAGCTCAATTACTCATGGTCGCCACGGAATGATGCCCGCCTGGTCACCCCAGCTTACCGACCCTCAGATATCTGAACTCACCGACTATGTAATGAATATCAATAATGCAAAAGAGCCCAATGCGCTATTCGCTGATAATTGTAGCGCTTGTCATGGTCCGGGCGGTAAAGGGAATAAAGCGATAGGCGCTGCGAACTTGACCGATGATGTCTGGCTACATGGTGGGACAAAAGAAGAGATACATCATTCTATTGCTACCGGTTTCAACAATCAGATGCCTGCTTTTGATGCCCGTTTTAGCGATAATCAAATCTTACTCGTTGGCACTTACCTGCGAAGCATTCAAACGGATTACAAGGTTGAACCTTCAGCGCCATTAAGCCAAACAACAGATACAAGTAGTCTTAGCAAGATACCAGCGGCTGCAGAAAGTTGTATTGCCTGTCACGGTAAGAATGGAGAGGGCCAAGGGGACGTTGCACCTAAGCTCGCAGGGCTCTCAGCACACTACATTCAAAACCAACTGCATAATTTTCAAAGTGGCCTAAGACAAAATGCCACGATGAAATCGATGGTTGTCAGATTAGATAAAAAGTCCATTGAGGACGTATCGCAATACTATGCCAAACAAACATCACCTCTTAGCAAAATCTCTCCACGAGGAGCGCAGGTTATCTACAACGATCCTGCTGCCCGTCTTGTCAATCAAGGCGACTGGCAACGACAAATCCCTTCATGTGTCACCTGCCATGGTACCGACACTCTAGGGGTGGATAACTTTCCACGCCTCGCTGGACAAAACGCAGCATACCTAGAGAATCAGTTACTCGACTGGCAACAAAATAAACGTACCGGTGACCACGACAATATGATGAAAAATATTGCTGTCAAACTCTCCAGCGACGAGATAAAAGCCGTTGCTAATTACCTTTCAAAAATGAAATAGGAGCTAAAAATGAAGCCGATACTGACATTATTTACGCTGCTGTTTCCATTACTCGCTTACGCGGATCACTCTGATTTAATAGAAAAACAACCCGATCTGCCGTCGGTGGCTAAGGTCGAAGGGAGTGAGAACCACGTACCTTATGAGTTATCAACAATCCCTGACACACCTTTCGGTGAAAAAGTTAAACGGGGATATCAATTTATGACGAACTCGCAAAGGATGCGTGACAAATATGTTTTCAATGAACAGAACTGCACTAACTGCCACTTGTCATCAGGTCGATTGCCCAATGCCGCGCCAATGGGCGCTTCCTTTTTTGCTTACCCTGCTTATCGTTCAAAAAACAAGCATGTAAACTCTTATCAAGAACGAGTCCAAGGTTGCTTTATTTATTCAATGAATGGCGTCATGCCAGCGACTGATAGCGATGTACTTGTCGACTTTTCCGCGTACGCCTATTGGCTGGGCGTTACAACGCTATACAACATGAATGGATTAAAAGGGCTGCCCGTGCCAGAGGTTTCTGATAAGCAACTCCTAACAGGCGGAAAAGTCGATGATTTCCCATTTCATCCGGAATTGCAAAAAGCACTAGATAAAGCAGGCAGTACCGTGGATACGAGAGCTAAAATGCCTGGTCGTGGTTTTCCTAAATTGGCAAAGCCAGAGCTAACACCCGACTATAAACGTGGCGAACTGGTATTTCAGAAGCATTGTGCCGCTTGCCATGGTGCAGATGGACAAGGTAAAGAAGTCGCCGGTATAAAATCGTTACCGCCACTTTGGGGAGACAATAGCTATAATTGGGGTGCAGGCATGCACAAATTCTCCACGTCTGCCGCGTTTATCTATGAAAATATGCCCCTGGGGAAAAGTATACAGCTCACGACACAACAAGCTTGGGATGTTGCAATTTTTATGAACTCTCACGAAAGACCACAAGACCCTAGATATAAGAACTCAACGGCTGAAACTAAGAAAACGTATCACAGTAAAAATAGTGCCTATGGAGAGACCATCAATGGTGTCACGCTAGGCAGTTCTCCACTTGAAGAGCACCATGCAACCAACAAGCACTAATGCTCGATTTTTCCTAGATATTCACCATCATCAGCTAAAAATAATGCCAGTGGCTCATCAGTCACTGGCATTATTTTCTATTTCGACAGGGGGTTACTGCTCTGACATGTCTTATTCTGAATCAAGTTAAAAAGAGACCTTTTTCTAGACACCTCTACCAACTCGCCGTGTTAGAAAGCCCATAAAATTAGTCGTATTTACTGGCTTATTGCAGACAAGATAGCCACCTATTCGTGACTATTCAAAAAGATAACACCTGATCAAGCTACGCAATTAAAATCTCTTGCAGTTGCTGCAGTGAACTGACTTCATAATGTGGCTCGATACCATGAGGTTTTTCTTGCCCTTTGGTATTCAACCAACACGTCTCAATGCCAAAGTTTAACCCACCTAAGACATCTGAGTGCGGGTTATCCCCGACCATTAACACGCGTGTTTTACATGGGTTACCCATGAGCGTCATTGCGTGAGAAAAGATGCCTAAATCAGGTTTAGCGATGCCTACTTCTTCTGAAATAACAACGTGTTCGAAATAGTGAGTCATATCCATGCGCGCTAAGCGAATTGCTTGTAACTCGGTAAACCCATTGGTAACAATGCCCAGTTTTGCATGACCAGACAACGCATCCATTAGCTCACGAGCGCCGGGTAATAGCGTGCAAATATCCACCATCGCCTCTAAAAACGCGCTGTTTAATGCCAATGGCGTGGTATCAAGTTTTGCAGCCCAGCCTTCAAAGCGAATGTGCTTTAGTTGGTCGGCCGTAATTTTCCCATCTTGATAATCAACCCAAAGTGGCTGATTAATGAGTTGATAGTCCGCATAGTCATCACGAGTGAAATCAACGCCCATCCTTTCAAACATAAGCTGCATCCCAGAGAAGGAATCAAAGTTGAAAATGGTTTCGTCAGCGTCAAAAAGAATCCAGTCGTATTTCATTAATCGAGTTCCTTGAGTAATAACCAGAGCAATAAGTAGCAAGGATTTTGCTACACGCTCAGGATTTGTCAACCAGCTAGAACAATTCTCAGTCAAAAACGAAGAGAACTAAGAGAACTAAGAGAACGGATTTACGGCGTACGGCAACCGACAGCCTAGAACTTAGCTCTAGCCTCTAGCCTTCGAGAAATGATTGAAAATAAGCATACGTCAGCAGCGTATTGTAAACGTCCCTCACGCTATAACGTCGTTATAATTTTGCGAAAACAGATCAATCGCTACGAACCTTGCCTATTCCTTAATGACAAATAGTCATCAGCACGTTATTATCGCCACCAACATCAATGATAATAATTTTCATTATCTATTCCACATAGATTCTCTGATTAACAGTACCTTTAATGACTATCTCCCACAAAGACTATTACAAAATCGCACTCCCTTTTGTTGTTTCAACTGTGACGCAACCGTTGCTCGGCGCAGTTGACACTGCTGTGATTGGACAACTTGGTATGGCCGAACTTATTGGCGGCGTAGCCATCGGTACCATCATAATGAATACCCTATACTGGCTATTTGGATTCTTTCGCGTCAGTACCACTGGACAAAGCGCTATGGCTTTGGGGAATGGTGATCGAAGACTATTAGCAACCAGCTTAATGCGCCCATTTATTCTGTCTGCCATCATCGGATTATGCTTTATTGTACTACAACCGCTAATTTGGCACGCTGCTTTGTGGGCCGTAGAACCTGAAGCTGTGGTTGCGGAACAAGCGTATGTGTATTTTAGTATTTTAATTTTTGGTGCGCCCTTCGTCTTACTCAATTACACCATTATTGGCTGGTTGATGGGACAAGCGAAAGCAAAGGAAACCTTGTATACCCAAGTTTTTGGTAACGTGCTAAATATCGTCCTCAACCTTCTTTTTGTACTTTCTTTCGACCTAGGGGTTGCTGGTGTTGCCTACGCGAGCTTGATTGCTCAAATCACGACCTTCGTCATCGGGATTACCTTAGTGATGAGAGTCAATACGATATCCATGGCTGAATTAGTAAAATCAACGAAGATGACAAAGCAAGACTTTGCCACCATTGTCTCTTCAAATTCCGATTTATTACTACGGACCGTATGTATATTGATTTTCTTTAATATGATGGCAAGGATGGGTTCTCAGTTGGGTACAGATGTACTCGCAACCAACGCTATTCTTATGCAGCTGACCTTTATCATCAGCTATATGTTTGATGGCATTGCTAATGCCTCCAGCGTATTTGCAGGTAAGGCAGTTGGCCAAAAAAGTCCCGCTATGCTCGAGCAAGTGCTCAAGCTCAATACGCAATGGACGGCTGGCTTTATTGTGGTTCTCACCGCAATAACATTCCTATTTCAAACGCGGTTTGTTTATCTCTTTACTGATTTATCTAACATCATTCATCTTTATCAGGAAATGACACCTTGGTTAATTTTATTCCCGCTTGCCGCTGGGTTCGGTTTAACCGTGTATGGTATTTTCACGGGTACGGGTACGACAAAACCAGTAAGAGACTCCAGTGTTCTAGCCTTGTGCCTGTTCCTTATCGTACAAACTATTGCTGTGGATGAATGGGGAAATCATGGATTATGGTTTGCTTTTACCTTGTTCTACTGCGGTCGTATTGCCTTCCTCTATCCTTTTATCAATCAGATAAGAAAAAAGTGTGTCGCATAGCGCTCAGCATATGAGTATTTGGGGCACTGACTAAAATAGTGCCTAAGTACGCAGTGACCAAAATACTCATTTTCATAAGTAAAGCGCTGAAGAATAGCGCTTTATTTGCCTTTGCGTCGCCCATTTTGTTATTTCGATAAAGCTCAATCACTTATAGCTAAAGACTTTTCAACGCTAAAATGAAATGATATAATTTGTTACGTTATAACATTCCACGTTTGAGTAATTTCAGTGACATCTCCACTTCTTTCAGTCAAACAACTTTCCATAGAAAACTCGGAGAGAGTACTATTCCAAGATGTTCACTTCGATGTGTACCCCGGAGAGATGCTAGCCGTAATGGGCCCTTCAGGCATTGGTAAGTCGATGTTAACTAAAGCGATCGCTGGCTTTACACCCGACTATCTTTTAGTGTCTGGAGACATTAAACTGGCTGATAGCAATGTCTGTAACCTGCCTTTACTCAAACGGACAGCAAACCAAAGGCCCGCTTTTATTTTCCAAGATGCACTGCAGGCGCTGAATCCCTTGGTTTCTGTACAGAGCCAATTGTGCCTCGCGTTAACCTCATGTCGCACCAAACCAACGGAAAAAAACAAGAGTACTATTCGCCAATTGTTGACTCAGTTGGGGTTTCATCAACCCGAGCAAATCCTCTCCTTATTCCCTAGCCAACTGTCTGGCGGTCAGCGACAACGCATTTGTATTGCCATGGGATTATTGAGTGATGCAAAAGTCCTGATTGCCGATGAACCTACCAGTGCATTAGACCCGGTGACAGAGCAGGAAATATTACTGCTCATCCATCAAAACGTAAAACACCATAACATGGCTGGAGTTTTGATTACTCACGATCTTCACAGCGCGTTGCAATGTGATAAGTTGCTCGTGCTCGACGAGGGACGAGCGATTGCTTATGGGCAACCAAAAGAAGTAATACAGAGCAGTACCCATGAGTTTTGTCGTTCATTACAGGCACTGATTCAATGAGGGTATTAGCTCAAACGAATACAATAGGCAACATTAACAACAAGTTTGCCTGCGTGCGATTTGACAACGTCAGTGTCCATCACTATTCAATCCCGAGCTGGCTAGGTGGGACACCTTTTCAAGCGCTCAACAACATTTCGTTGGTTATTGATAATCAGAACCTCGCTATTGTTGGGCCCTCTGGTGCCGGAAAATCGACGCTCATTGAGTTACTTTTTGGCTTGAAAGCGCCTTCGAAAGGACGAGTGGAAGTATCTGGATTCACGCTGCCGATTCGCTCTCAACATGATCGCCTCAAAGTCTGCCGCAACATACAAATGATGCCTCAAGAACCGCATACGAGCTTAAATCCCTACTATACGGTGAGTCAGGTTTTAATCGAACCACTCGTGAACTTGCATATTGTCGGAGACCATCAAGCGCTGGCTCAACAAGCATTAGATGATGTGGGTTTACCACCCCAAGTGCTGGGACTTAAGCCAAACCAATTATCCACAGGTCAGGCTCAGCGGGTGGCATTGGCTCGAGCGCTTATCGTAGAACCGTCAATATTGGTTGCCGATGAACCAACCAGCAGCCTTGACCCCGTCAATCGACAACGAGTGCTTGATCTGCTCAATTCACTCAAGAAAAAACGAAAACTTACCCTGATTTTGGTGACCCATGACCTTCAGGCTGCGCACACCTTATGTGATGAATTGCTGGTGCTTGACCATGGTAACGTTGTTGAGCACGGTGACTGCAACCACATCATGAATCACCCCAACCATTCCGTTACGCGGTCACTCATTGCGGCACAAACCGCACTGAAGACCAACCGCTTACACAACATATAATCTTAGAGAAGAATAAAATGCGTTTTAACTCCATTAAACTGGCTTGTGCGTTGGCCTTTGCCCTACCACTAACCGGTTGTTTTGATTCAAAAACAGAAACAAACGAATCCGCCGCAAAATCTGAACTTCGAGTGGCAATGATGCAGCCTCCACGGACTGGGCTATCTCCCCTCTCCGATGATGCTTTTAAACTCTCACGTTGGAGCACTGCTGAAACCTTAATCAACTTATCGCCGACGTCAGAAGCGGAACCAATGCTTGCCACTGAATGGCAACAAATCGATCCACTCACCTGGAAGTTCACGATTCGCCAAGGTGTGACATTCCATGATGGTTCCAGTCTTGATGCATATGCAGTGGTCAATTCACTACAGAAGGCATTGTTGGCAGCACCGAAGCCACGAATTCTAGATGGTATTAACCTTGAAGTGACCGCGCTAGATCCAAGCCATGTTGAGATTAAAACCAGCTTCAACGACCCACTACTCCCAAGCCGATTATCGAGCCCGCAGCTCGCTATCCTAGCAAACCGCGCATATCAGGAAGATGGGCGTGTCACACCCATGGGTATGGGAACCGGTCCATTTGAAATTATTGAAATTAATGGGACAACCAGTGCTAAGCTAACGCGCTTCGATAACTACTGGGGCGAGAAAGCAAATATCGAGTCTGTCATTGCAGAATACGTTCCTAATGGATTTGCGCGCGCGGCTGCACTTCGTACAGGGACAGCCGATGTCGTCGAAGCCGTACCTGTTTCTCAAATCGCAACGATTGATGCCACATTACTGCATGAAGTAGCAATGCCACGTACCAACACGCTGTATTTAAATAACCAATCGGGTGTCTTCAGCCAATTGAAAATGCGTCAAGTTGCAACTTCAGCCATAGACCGAGAGCAGATTATTCGTACCGTTTACGAAAATCACGCCGATATGGCCGAGGGGTTACTGGGGCCTGCGCTGGCATGGGCTGCACCTGTGCGTTCTGAGGTTAAATCAAAGATCGCAACGATCAATAACGATAATAACAAAGCGAACGGTGAAAAAATTGTAATTGGCACCTTCACCGACCGAGCTGAATTGCCAGAGGTGGCTGCACTGTTACAGCAACAACTTGAAACGGCTGGATTCAAAGTCGAGCTCGATATTCGAGAGTACGCTCAGATTGAAAACGATGCCCTAGCGGGCAAATTTGATGCCTTTATCCTCTCCCGGGCGACGGTTCTCGATTCTGGTGATCCTGTTGCTTATATGATGAGTGATTTTGGCTGTAAAGGGTCGTTCAACTTAGGGCAGTTTTGCTCCGAAGACGTAGATAACGCGTTAACCTACGCTGACTTACAACCCTTAGGGCCAAAACGTCAACAAGCGATTATTGCCGCGGAACAAAAGATTCTTAATCACTATGCAGCAATCCCTCTGCTTCATGAGCGCGTGATTCAAGGTGAAAGTGCAAGAGTCACCAACGTCATTCGAGACCCAAGTGAACGTCGCCTTATCGATGCAACAACGAAGGTAGACTAACTCGATGTTGTCTGTTGATCCCCCCGAACGAATTGTCACGGCCATAATGCCTTGGCTATCGAGAATTACCGCACTGATTGTCGTCGTAATTCTCGTTGGCCTAATGCCAGATATTGCCGGCATTGACCCAAGCCAATCCATTCTTAGAGCGCGTTCTGGTCAGCAACATATGCTCACACCAGAAGCTTTGGCTTCAATACGAATGGACCTACAACTCGACCGCTCTGCCACCGAACGACTTATGGATTGGTTACACGGTATGTTACAGGGCGATCTAGGTCGTTCTTGGATCGATGGTGCTCCCGTTATTGAAGGTATTCAACAGACACTCTCCACCTCTTTGCTATTAATGTCGATAGCATTGGGTTTAACTTTTCTGTTGTGCCTTATCGGTTTACTACAGACGTTACATCGTTGGAAACATGGCCAGTTGGCACAAACGCACAACAGCCTAAGTACCGCTCTGATCTCTCTTCCAGAATATGTCGTGGCATCCATTTTGATTCTCATTTTTTCAATTTGGTTAGGGTGGCTCCCCCCTTATGGGTGGCAAGGATGGCAAGATGTATGGCTGCCAAGCTTAGCGCTAGCGCTCCCTGCAAGCGGTTTATTTAGTCGCTTGCTGCGCGATAGCTTGCAACGTGTGCTCAACGAACCTTGGGTTGTCACTTGGCTAAGTGCCAATGTCAGCGCCAATCAGATCCTTCGATTCGCAATCAAGCGAGCGATAAGCAGTTTAATTCCACAGATTGCTATGATCATGATTGGTTTAACCGGAGGAGCGGTCGCGGTTGAACAGATATTCTCCATTCCAGGTATCGGTAGGCTCATCCTTGGCGCAGCAAAAGCGCAGGACTTACCCATGCTGCAAGGAGGTCTACTGATTTTATTGCTGATCTCTATTTCTATTAGCAGTATCAGCCTATTAGCTCAGCAATGGTTACTTGGGCACAGTTTGAAAAGTGGTAAATTGATTAGCAGTCATTCATCGCTAACGTTCACATCAAGCACACATAAACGCATGGTGGCTATTTCAATATTCACATTGCTATTGGTCATCATCATCTGGTCTGCAGTTCGTGATCCCTATACCAGCCAATTTGTTAGACTCGCCTCACCAAGCTTCGACGCGCCACTCGGTGCTGACGGGATTGGTCGGGACCTATTGGCACGCATTGGTGCGGGAATGTTGTCTACAGTCCAAGCTGGAATTATCGCGACACTGCTAAGCTTGCTGACAGGGCTTATTCTTGGCTTCAACACTCGCTTTAGCCAAGGGCTGATCGAGGTCACCAAAGGTATTCCCTATATCATCGCCGGCTTGCTAGTCGCGGGGCTCACCAGCATGAGTCCGAATAGTGCGATGATTGCTATCGTATTCGTCTCTTGGGCCCCACTTGCTGCGCATTGCTCAAGCCTTATTGTAGAAGCAAAAGCTCAACCATATACACACTTAGCCCCTATCTGGGGAACCAGCCGGTTAAGGCTCCTCAGATACTACCTATTACCATACGTATTACCGCCGTTATTAAAACACGCACTGATGCGACTGCCGGTGATCACTCTCAGCCTGACCTCACTTAGCTTTATTGGATTAGGTGCCAAACCACCGTCTCCAGAGTGGGGGTTAATGATCGCTGAAAACCTACCCTATATTGAAAGAGCCCCTCTCGCGGTCATGGGACCGATTTTGGGTCTCGTGTTAATGGGAGTAGCCATTAATTTATTGTTTGATGATTAAAGTCGATGATTGGAATGCATGCTATTTAACGAGGTGCATGAATGTCGCTCACTAATCACTAATCACTAATCACTAATCACTAATCACTAATCACTAATCACTAATCACTAAATGAAAACCCTTACAGAAGTAGTCTATGCATAAAACGCATAGACTACTTCACATAATATCATTTGAGTCCCTCTCAACCTCTCATTACACTGCGCGCTCTTTTTTATCATCATTGAAATTTACTATTGAGCGCTATGTTTTCACAATCCGTTTTGGCTCAGCTGCTGAGGATGGTCGCATTACTGACTATTACCTTAGTTACCGTGCATCATTCCCCCGCGTTATTGGAGCTTCTTGCTAAGCAAGCCATTAACTCCGGCTGCCATCAGCAAAATCCAACGGGTGAACCTCATCATTCACACCAATCAACCCACCACCATCATTAGAGCCTAATTGTTATGAGTATTTTTCGATTTCCTATTTTAGTTTGGCTTGGGATTGGCATTTTAATTACTAGCCTAGGTATCCGTCAGTCATTTGGTATTTTTATGATGCCCATTTCTGACCACTTCCAAACTGGACGTGAATTCTTTAGCTTTGCTATTGCGTTGCAAAACCTAATGTTTGGTGTGTTTCAGCCCTTTGTTGGCATGGCTGCCGATAAGTGGGGTTCGAAGCGCATTATCTTAATGGGGGCTGTCGCGTACGCTGCCGGCTTATATCTGACGTCCGTTGCCACCATTCCTTCGCAACTCTACTTTTCGTTAGGCGCGTTAGTCGGACTTGGGTTAAGCGCCACCAGCTACGTTATTGTACTTGGTGCAGTAGCGAAGGTCGTACCTGCACAGCATGCTGCCAAAGCCTTCGGGCTCACAACAGCAGCCGGTTCATTTGGTATGTTTGCCATGATCCCCGGTGCACAAATGATGCTAGAAACCATCGGTTGGCAAAGCGCTCTGCAAGTTTTCGCCATGCTTTGTGCTCTAATGATTGCGTTTGCTTTGTTTATGAAATCCAATAAAGCGAAACATGTTGTCACGGCGAATCAAGCTGAAGAGCCAGAGCAAACACTCAAGCAAGCATTAAGCGAAGCGTTTGCCAACAAGAGCTATTGGTTAATTCATGCTGGCTTTTTTGTGTGCGGCTTCCACGTGATGTTTATTGCCACGCATCTTCCAAGCTATCTGGCTGATAAAAATTTACCCGCGAGTAGCGCAGCGTTAGCGCTCGCTTACGTCGGTATTTTTAATATCTTTGGTTCTTACTTCTGGGGTGTGATGGGGGATCGTTTCAGTAAGCGACATGTCATGTCAGCACTGTATTTGGTTCGCACTGTCGTTATTGCATGCTTTGTAACGCTGCCCGTGACCGAAAGTACCGCGGCTATTTTTGGTGGGGCCATTGGTTTTTGTTGGTTAGGGACCGTGCCACTCACATCCGGTCTTGTTCGTCAGATCTTTGGCGCACGTTACCTATCTACTTTATATGGGCTTGTATTTTTCACCCATCAAGTTGGCAGCTTTCTCGGCGCATGGGCTGGGGGTCGTATCTACGACTATTATGGATCGTATGAACCCATTTGGTGGTCGACTGTGGTATTGGCTTTTATAGCCGCGCTCATTCATTTCCCAATTAATGATAAACCGCTCAGAGCACCGACTGCCCTTGCCGTCGCCTAGGTATTCCTTCGCTCTGCCTTCAAAAAAGGTGGGGCGAACTTTACTCACTCGGCTGCTGCCAATGAATATGTTAATTAACGATTCAAAACCAATTAAGTCCTGGCACCAATCACCATTCAAACCATCAAGTGAATAGCCTTTCTCGTCTCCTCAACCCGTCGTGTCGAGTTGTGAATATAGCCATTCGGAGAACACCCTAAACTTAGCTCGATGCTGCATCCCTTGTGGGCAAACTAGGTCGTACCCTTTCCCCGACTCAACTCGGTCAAAGGGCGCAATCAATTTACCCTGTTCTATTAGTGGCCTAACAAACTCGTAGCGCCCTAACGCGACTCCCATTGAACAGCACGCCGCATCAATAGCAAGTCGGTTATCGCTGTATAAGTCATAAGCCCGCATGCAATCAATGGCCAAATGACTTTTCTGCAACCAATAAGCCCAAGCGCCATTATCACCACTATGAATAAAACGAACGTCTTCGAGCCGCTCTACTGCACCAACAAGCCCTAATTCACGAGCGTAACTCGGCGAACACACTGGTGTGCGAACCCCATCTAGAAAACGTTCACTATGATGATTTGGGTATTGTCCTTCACTATAAAATATTGCCACATCATAAGGATCGAATTGAAACTCTGCCTGATTTTGCTTTGTTTGCAATTTGATACTCAACTGAGGATAAAGATCTCGAAACGAATGGAGCCGAGGCATAAGCCACGCTGAAGCAAAATAGGGGGATGTGGCAATGTAAATTTCTCCGGTTAGTTCTCCATGTTGAATATCACTCAGCTCATTAAAAATCAGCTCGAACGACGTGTTCAACATCGCTAACACTCGCTCTCCTTCTGGCGTGAGGGTCAACTTGCGTGTTTGACGCACAAATAGCGAAAAGTTGAGCTGCTTTTCTAACTTTTTTATTCGGTGGCTAATCCCACCCTGCGTGAGAAATAGCTCATCGGCGGCACGCGTAAAACTGAGATGCTTAGCCGCAATACTGAAAGTATGCAGCAATGATAGCTGCTGCTGACGATTTGAAATTGGCATTATGCATTAACTCCAATAATCCATTGGGCGTAATTATGAGTTTGTAGAGTATATTCGATTACATTTAGATTAAAACAAGTAATCCAACTCGTCTAGTGAGCACCAGAGCAAAACAAATTCTAAAAAATGATAGACGGGAAAAGCCGAACACACCAAACAGTGTTCACCTTTTTCATGTGTTAAAAAACACACAGGTAGATAAATACAATGAAGCTTATTCTCAATGCCGACGATTTTGGCTTAACGGAAACCGTCAACAACGCCATCGTTGACTGTTTTAGGTCTGGGATCGTCAGATCTACTACGATCATGATGAATCAACCCGGTACGCAACATGCCGTGGATTTATATCATCAGGGGTTGATTCGCGAAGTGGGGTTACATTTCACTGTTACAGCAGGAAAACCAATTTTAGACGCGAAACAGGTATCAACATTGGTTGATGAGCAAGGGGATTTCCTAGAACGGCGTGAGTTATATCGTAAGACCGACATCTGCTCAGAACAAGTCTACAAAGAGATTCAAGCGCAATACCAAGCAGCACTCAATGCGGGTTTGGCTATCAACCACCTCGATACTCATCACTTCGGCGGTATCTTTCCTCGCTTAAAAGCAGCGTTTACGCGCTTTGCAAACGATGTTAATTTGCCGGTAAGACGTACTGACAGCATCATTGCGGGACAAGACGTATTGAAGGTCACTACAACCGATGCGTTTGATGTTGGTTTTTATAACGATGGAGCAAACCTTGAACACCTCAAAGCAATGCTTATCAGCTATCAACATAAAGTGCCTAACGGTATTGTGGAGTTCATGTGCCATCCAGCAAAGGAAGTCACAACTGAACTCAAGCGGCTGTCCGGTTACACGGATAAACGCGTTGCCGAATTCAACATCTTGACTTCTATCGAATTAAAAGATTGGCTAGCCGCTAACAATATCGAATGTATTGGGTTTGATATGCTGTCTTCCCGTTAAGCAGATTCAACTAAAGCAAGTCGTATCCGCTCAGTAATAGCAATAAACTCTTTTGTCATAACAATAAGCTCTTTTGTAACAGCAATAAGCCTCTCATGAAAAGGGGCATATTACGCTTTAGTATTTAACCTAATAGTTCTAAACAAAAGCATGCCCGTGCCTTTTGCCGTTATAGAGGTTACCGCCACCATACAATAATTGAGTTCTTTGCCCCCATGCTATCGGGTAACCATTTAACAGACCAATATGAGCATCTTCTCTATCCAGCATGGGTTGGCTTTGTAAACGTGCAGAATAATCATTCTGAGCATAACCCAAGCACGCCCCTACTATAGAGGCACTTCAATACCCTACACCCACTTTTTGCCAGTGCCTTGTCATCTGATCTTTGTCTTCTGCGAGATATATCAAAGCGATCAGTAAACCTGCCGATCAACACCAATTGGCCCACTGCATTCATACAGACAAAAAAAAGCCCCTCATTAAGAGGGGCAAAAGTTCCATCGCTTATAGTTATAGTGATTATATTTACCAGTTTTCTGTCCTAGCTGCTCTGCATCATTATGAGCAAAACTAAGTGAAGCTCGATTCGGTCGTTAGCCAAAGTCACCATTTACGTAACCTTGAGTACGATCGTCGCTTGGATTCGAGAAGATTACCTTAGTATCATTGTGCTCAACTAACTCACCCATCAAGAAAAACGCCGTGCGATCTGAGATACGACGAGCTTGTTGCATCGAGTGCGTCACGATAACAATGGTGTAGTCTTTTTTAAGTTCTTCCATGAGTTCTTCGATTTTGTGTGTCGCGATTGGATCCAGTGCCGATGTAGGTTCATCCATCAAGATGACATCCGGCTCCATCGCAATGGTGCGTGCGATACACAAACGCTGCTGCTGTCCACCAGACAGACCAAAGGCGTGAGACTTAAGACGGTCTTTTACTTCATCCCAAAGCGCTGCGCTACGTAAAGAACGCTCAACAACCATGTCGATGTGCTTCTTGTCTTTAAGACCTTGAGCACGAAGACCAAATGCCACATTTTCATAAATGCTCATTGGGAATGGGTTCGGCTTTTGGAACACCATCCCTACTCGAATACGCAGGTCTGAAACATCAATGTTGCCATAAATGTCTGTGCCATCCATCTCAAGTAAGCCGTTTATTTTTACGCCTTCAATCAGGTCGTTCATGCGGTTTAGACAACGCAGCAGTGTCGATTTACCACAACCCGATGGGCCAATTAGCGCCGTGACTTGACGAGTTGGGATTGGTAGGTTGATCGATTTAAGCGCTTGGTTCTCACCATAAAATAGGTTTAGGTTTTCAATATTAAATTTGTTCATTATCTATAATCTCTAAATTCTTAATGTCGTTTACTTGCAGCGTCCACTCTTTGTATTCTGGCGACGCTGCGATACGTAGCCACTCATCGCTCACGAGAGTGTATTAGTAAGTCGCCGTATTAAAACGACTGGCAATAAGCTTAGTCACCATGTTGATCAACAACACCAATACGATGAGAACTGTCGCCGTACCGTACGCTTGGTTCCATTCTTCAATGGTAAACAGCTCGGTCGTTAGTTTGTATAAGTGAACCGTTAAGGTACGTCCCGAATCCAACAGCGAGTCAGGGATACGTGCCACCATACCTGCTGTTAAGAATACCGGCGCCGATTCGCCAATGACACGACCAATACTAAGAATGACCGACGTTAAGATACCTGGCATTGCACTTGGTAAAATCAAGCGCCAGATAGTATAGATTTTTGAAGCGCCCAAACCATAAGAACCCTCACGGTAAGTTTGAGGCACCGACATCAATGCTTCTTCTGTGGTACGAATAATGACCGGAAGAATCAAGATACTCAGCGTTAATGCACCTGAAAGAATCGAGAATCCAAGACCTAATATAGCAACGAAGAAGGTCATACCAAACAAACCAAAGATAATCGATGGAATACCGGCTAATGACTCAGTACAGAAACGGATAACCTTAACGAGTTTACTACCAACTTTCGCGTATTCCGTTAAGTAGATTGCCGTCATGATTCCCAGCGGCGCAGCCACGGAAATAGAGGCGATAACCATGTAGATCGTTGAGATGATCATCGGGAAAATGCCGTGCTCATCGCCAGTACGAGTATAGTCGTCGGTAATAAAGCTCCAGCTCACATGTTGAAGACCATTGGATAAAATGTACCAAATAATCCAAAACAAAAATCCAACAGTCAGGGCTGCAGACGCCCAAACAAATACACTCAGCAACGTATCTTTATTTTTACGTGCTTGTTTTAGTTTTACAGTATCCATAATCGTTACTTCGCTTTTTCACGGTTCAAGTAGAGTAGTGCAGCATTGAGCATCATAATGAAGACCAATAACACCACGCCTGTAGCGTACAATGCGTTTGCGTGAATGCCACTTGCATAGGACATTTCAATCGCGATGTTCGCTGTCAGCGTACGAGCAGAATCTAAAATACCTTCCGGCATCGCTGGCGCGTTACCCATAACCATGATGATAGCCATGGTCTCACCGAGTGCACGGCCAATACCAAGAATGACGCCGGTCATAATGCCTGAACGCGCGGCTGGTAGAAGCAACTTAAAGATCGTAAAAATTTTCGAAGCGCCTAATGCCAATGAGCCTTCTTTATAAGCACGCGGTACAGCACGAATCGACGTTTCAGAAACTGTGATAACCGTAGGCAAAATCATGATACCCAACACGATGATACCCGCCAGAATAGTGTTGCCTGCCGGTACCTGGAAGATTTGTTGGATAAGAGGAACGATGATCACTAATCCAAAAAATCCGTAGACCACTGACGGAATACCCGCAAGTAGCTCAACGGCTGGACGAATAATATTGGCGACACGCTTAGGGGCAATCTCTGCAATGAAGATGGCAGTTAACACACCAATCGGTACACCAACCACTACCGCACCAAGAGTTGATACGACAGAAGCAACAATCATGGTTGCAACACCGTATAGTGCAGGTGGTAGCCAGTTTTGGCCTAGAACAATTCCAGAAACACCCACTGCTTGAAATGCAGGGATACTTTCTCGAACAATAAAGTATGCGATAACGGCAAGAGAAAGGATGCCGATGACTGCACTCGATAAAAATAAGCCGTGGAAAATACGTTCTTTCCAATCAACTTTCTTTTTGGCCTTCAGGCTACGAGATGCAGCTTGAGCCGCTTGGTCGCTCATAAGCTTCTCACTATTTGTTGCGATGGTCATAATTAAACTTCTATTTGTCGATAATTCGAAAGATAGAGAAAAGGCCCAGCCCCAAAATGTGGGCTGAGCAATATTTATTCTTTACTTACAGATTAGTTTACTGAGATGTAACCTTTCTGTTCAACAAGTGCTTGTGCGTCGTCAGCAAGCATCCAGTCTAGGAACTTTTGAGTTTCAGCTGAAGGCTTGCCTTCTTTGTATAGAACAAGGAATGGACGAGCTACTTTGTAAGAGCCATTTTTCACATTGTCTACAGATGCTGGAGTACCATCAATTTCTAGAGCGTGTACCGATTGGTCAACCGTACCTAGAGAGATGTAGCCAATTGCGTATGGGTTGCTTGCTACCATTGTTTTTAGTGCGCCGTTACCATTAGCAACTTGAGCACGTTGAGAGATAGCGGTTACTTTCATGCCACTGATAGTTTGTTTAAGGCTCATGATATCTTCAAATGCACCACGAGTACCTGACGCTGTATCACGAGTGATAGCAACGATTGGCTTGTCAGCACCGCCAACATCTTTCCAGTTTGTTACGTCACCTTTATAGATAGCCGTTACTTGCTCAGCTGTTAGGCCTTTAAGGTCATTAGCTGGGTTAACCACTACCGCGATGCCGTCACGAGCAACAACTTCTTCAACTAGCGTTGACTCTTTTTCTTCTGCTTTAAGGTCGCGAGAAGACATGCCTAGGTCAGCTGAACCGTTTTTCGCTGCTTTAACGCCTGCTGAAGAACCAGGTCCTTGGACTTCGATGTAAACGTTTGAATGTTGCTTCATGTATGTTTCTGAGAAAACTTCCATCAGTGGCGTTACGCTGCTAGAACCTACCGCAGAGATAGTTTCTTTAGCTGAAGCTGGAGTCACTGCGAGTGCGCCTAGTAGTGCGATAGCACCGATAACTGTCTTTTTCATCACAATTTCCTTTAATGGCTTGATTGCCTGTTTCATTTGAACGAGGTCAAGATTAGAGGCTAAATATGACAGTTGTGTTTCACTAAGTTGAAAGGTGTATGACAGCGACATTTTTTTTACGCTCGTCAAGAAGCAACCATATCCATTAAATTCATATAGTTAGTTGATTTATTGATGTTTCTATCGTCAAAATCACCCATAATTATTCTATGACAGTGTCATATTTCTTTTGTGACACCCTACCTGATTGCTCGTTTTTTCATCATTCATACCCTTGCGCGACCATTTCATCGTATGCAATATGCTTTACCTTTACCTTTACCT
>NZ_JBFROV010000012.1:70242-174845 GCF_041471725.1 Vibrio sp. 10N.261.51.F12
TTACCTTTACCTTTACCTTTCGAGCAATCTCGGATTTACAACAGAGCCGAACTTTGACGGAAATCAATAATCGCTGCAATTTATTCTGTTGGCTGCTTTTGAATAGACCTGAATAAAATTCCCACTTATTTGTCGGAAAGGACAGGATACATTTGCAACCAGACAGGTGAGTACTTGTCACATGAATATTGATGCAAAAATAATTAACTCTTATTCCTACAAATTTTCATTAATATTTTTGGTCGATAAGTATCTACTGCATTATGTGAACAAGGACTGAGTTAATTTTATTGACTACTCATAGAATAACCCTATAAACATTTCTTACTTAAGTAAGACTGCTTTCTATAAATTATATTATTGGTTTCAACGTGGTAATTGAATTAACTTAATATATTCGACTGGTATTCAACTTGGTGGTCATCAAGTTGAATAAGGAGAAAGCCATGACTACACAAACAATGCCCGACAAATCAAAAAAACAAGGGTTCTTTTCTAATTTTAAATTTCCATCTGCCTATACGATTCTTTTTATTTTAATTGCACTTGTTGCAATGATGACTTGGATTATTCCTGCTGGGCAATACGACCGAGTAATGAATGATGACTTAGGTCGTGAAGTGCCTGTAACCGGTACATACCAATCGGTAGAAAGTAACCCTCAAGGTGTGGTAGACGTTTTACTCGCCCCTATTGATGGCTTCTACGACCACAATACCTATGAAGCTGCTGCCATTGATGTCTCACTATTTATATTAGTTATTGGTGGATTCCTTGGCCTAGTGACCAAAACAGGTGCTATTGATGCGGGTATCGAACGCGTCACCGCAAGGCTGCACGGCCGCGAAGAGTTAATGATACCGATACTTATGGCATTATTTGCCGCCGGCGGTACCGTATATGGCATGGCCGAAGAGTCTCTTCCTTTCTATACGCTACTGGTCCCGGTCATGATGGCAGCTCGCTTTGACCCACTCGTCGCAGCGGCAACGGTATTACTCGGAGCAGGCATCGGTGTTTTAGGATCGACCATTAACCCATTCGCCACGGTTATCGCTGCAAACGCGTCTGGTATTCCGTTTACCGACGGCATTATGCTGCGCGTATTCATGCTTGTTGCTGGTTGGGGCATTTGTGTGGCTTATGTGATGCGCTATGCTCGCATGGTAAAAAAAGACCAAACCAAATCCATTGTTTATGATAAATACGAAGAAAACAAAGCACATTTCCTAGGCAATCAAAATGGTGAGAAACTCGAATTCACCATGACGCGTAAAGTCATTTTAGCCATATTTGGCGGTTCATTTGCCGTGATGATCTACGGAGTATCCGTTGCAGGCT
This sequence comes from Vibrio sp. 10N.261.51.F12, assembly GCF_041471725.1. Lineage (NCBI taxonomy): Bacteria > Pseudomonadati > Pseudomonadota > Gammaproteobacteria > Vibrionales > Vibrionaceae > Vibrio > Vibrio sp. 10N.261.51.F12. The sequence continues at coordinate 71,584 of NZ_JBFROV010000012.1, forward strand.
GGTGGATGGCAGAGATTTCCGCCATGTTCTTAGCTGCCACTATTCTTGTAGGGCTTGTGGCAAGAATGAGCGAGGAAGACTTCACGAACAGCTTCATTGATGGCGCACGAGATTTACTTGGCGTAGCACTTATCATAGGTATTGCGCGTGGTATCGTCGTCGTGATGGACCGAGGTATGATCACTGATACCATTCTAAACTCTGCGGAGCATATGGTGACAGGCCTGTCTTCCGTTGTTTTCATTAATGTGATGTTCTTTTTGGAAATATTGCTGTCATTCTTAGTCCCTTCTACCTCTGGTTTAGCCGTACTCACCATGCCAATTATGGCACCACTTGCCGACTTTGCTGGCGTAGGACGTGAGCTTGTCATCACTGCGTACCAATCCGCATCCGGGTTAGTGAACCTCATTACACCAACATCCGCGGTGGTGATGGGAGGCCTTGCTATAGCCAAAGTACCTTATGTTCGATGGGTAAAATGGGTCGCACCACTATTAGGTATCTTGACCGTATTCTGTGTTGTTGTACTCAGCGTAGGCGCACTGATCGCTTAAGCATATAAAGAAAATCGCGAGATATAATCGTTAACACCAAGAGCATCGCTTACGAGCGGTGCTCTCTTTTAAGTAATCACGCCCCCTTAAAACCTTCCCTGGTATGAGCCTGACACATTCAAATCCGTATTGGATACTTCCAACTATTCATGAACCACAGCCCGCGCTAAAGCTCACTCTCATGTCTTGTGTTTCCTTCTGTTATTACTCTACGCTGATTGGTTACGGTGATTGGCTACGGTGAATACACGATGCTATCGGATTAATGCTATCAACTCAGCACCCACTAACCTTGTCGCTTCATCCCTCAGGCCATTAATAATGAAGTTTTGGCTTATCTCCATCTGACCCAAACGTGCTCATTTCTCACTAAGAGGTACCATTTTGGGTAAAATTTAGGCGGAACATCGTTAGGAATTAGCGGTTCTGATTCAATCCATGCTCTTTCGCATTATCTCGCCTTGCTTCCACACTTCAAAACCACCCTAATAAAGCCATTGTTATTTAGATAGATTACTTTATATATTGGTAGTTAATTAGATTTAATAATGCTAGGGTCTATTTTACTCAGCGATTAGACTGTAATAACTGTGATGGTGATAACAAGTTTGTGATACTAATTTGTTATCACATGATTAATTTCCCTTCAAAAGGGTATAGATAGCATCACTGAGTGCATAATTACTCTATTCGTTAATAATCCACTCCTTTGACTCTTGCATTAAATTCTCTACACCACCAGATAAACCAACTCTCCACTAATTAATAGTGAATAATATTCCTACTTATTAGCCAATAAATTTTGGCAAGCATTAAATCGTCATGAATACCTATTGTTAATTACTCCGCGCCATCAACCACAAACGAATAAAATATATTTGTGAGCCTCATCAAATAAATACCCGCAGTGAGGAGTAATATTAATTTCACCACGAGAAAGCTAATAATAAAACCATACCCTAATAATGATAACTCGGTGACATTTGAGTCGATCATATAAGAAGAGAGATAACATCATGAATACACTTTATGTCGGTTCAGAAGTTGGTCAACTACGTCGCGTTCTTATCCATCGCCCAAGACGCGCTCTTACTCACTTAACGCCTTCGAATTGTCACGACCTATTATTTGACGATGTATTGTCTGTCGAACGAGCGGGTGAAGAGCATGATGTGTTTGCCCAGACATTACGAGATCAAGGTGTTGAGGTTCTATTGCTAACTAACTTATTGGCAGAAACCTTATCCGTTCCAGAGGCGAAAGAATGGCTGCTGAATACGCAAATCTCAAACTATCGATACGGCCCAACATTTGCTAATGATGTTCGCTGCTACCTTGGTGACATACCAAACCTAGAGCTGGCAAAAATACTCACAGGTGGTCTGTCATTTGGTGAAATGCAAATGCAATCCTCTTCAATATTGCAGTCCATGCACAAACCTACTGATTTTATTATCGATCCATTGCCTAATCATTTATTCACTCGCGATACTTCTTGCTGGGTTTACGGTGGGGTTTCAATCAACCCAATGGCTAAAGTAGCCCGTCAGAGAGAAACAAACCATGTAAGAGCCATTTACCGTTGGCACCCTACCTTTGCCGGTCAAGATTTTGTGAAATACTTCGGGGATGAAGAGAAGTCATACGACCGCTCTACCATTGAAGGTGGTGATGTTCTCGTCATCGGTAAAGGAGCGGTATTAATCGGTATGTCTGAAAGAACCACACCTCAAGGGGTTGAGCAACTTGCATCGGGATTATTCAAACATGGTCAAGCGAAACAAATCATCGCCCTTGAACTACCAAAAGATCGTTCATGCATGCATTTAGATACGGTGATGACTCATATGCGTGAAGATACGTTCTCCGTTTATCCAAATGTGATTCCTGACGATGTGAAATGTTGGAGCCTAACCGGCGACGAATCTGGTTTTGTCAAAGCGAAGCAGCAAGACTCGTATATCCATACGATAGAGAAAGCCTTACACGTAGACAAACTCAACCTGATCACGACAGGTGGTGACAACTTCGAAGCAGAGCGCGAACAATGGAATGACGCAAACAACGTATTGACCGTTAAGCCAGGTGTCGTCATCGGTTACGAACGTAACACTTATACCAATGAGAAATATGACAAAGCCGGCATTACTGTCTTACCTATTCCAGGCGACGAGTTAGGACGTGGACGTGGCGGTGCTCGCTGCATGAGTTGCCCGATAGAGCGAGATGGCATCTAACTCAGCCGTTGATTGATGGCCACCATAATTGATAAGCACACCGTCATTTATGGTGGCGACATCAGTCACCGACTCGCATTAATATTGAACGGGCAAAGCACCGCTTTGCCCCTGTAATAGGAAAACAAATCATGACAAAACAAACCATCGTCGTTGCTCTTGGTGGAAATGCATTGCTTCGCCGAGGCGAGCCTTTAGAAGCCGATGTTCAACGTCATAATATTGAAATCGCAGTGGCGACTATTTCTAAAATTGCTCAAGAATATAATGTTGTCTTAGTCCATGGTAACGGTCCACAAGTCGGTTTATTAGCGCTGCAGGGGCTGGAGTACAAAAAAGTTAACCCCTACCCACTTGACGTTTTAGGCAGTGAAACACAAGGCATGATCGGCTACATGCTGATGCAAGAATTCAAAAATCAAATGCCATCCGTCAATGTGACTTGTATGTTGACACAAATGACCGTTGATCCTAACGATCCGGCATTTGCTAATCCAACCAAACCCATCGGACCGGTTTACAGTAAAGAAGAGGCTTGCGAATTAGCGGAGAAGTTTCATTGGACGGTCAAACCTGATGGCGAGTTTTACCGACGTGTTGTCCCTAGCCCTCAACCAACAGGCATCATCGAACACGACGCAATTACCAAACTTGTTGATGAAGGTCATCTGGTCATTTGTACTGGCGGCGGCGGTATTCCGGTCAAAAAAGAAAACGGCAAACTAATCGGCGTTGAAGCAGTGATTGATAAAGACATGTCTGCTGCGTATCTCGCGAAACAGCTCAATGCCGATGCCTTACTTATTCTTACCGATGCCGACGCCGTGTATCTAGATTGGGGGAAACCCACTCAACATGCCCTGCGTTCAACAACCATTGGTGAACTGGCTAAACACCAGTTTGATGAAGGTTCTATGGGTCCAAAAATCGACGCTTCTTGTGAATTCATTAAACAAGGCGGGAAAGTGGTCGGCATTGGGTCTCTTGAGCAAGGTATTAAGATACTGGAAGGGACCGCTGGCACCAATATCGTCAAAGGCTAAATACGTATATACGCAAAAAATTACTCGATAGCGTTCAACTTACTCAATGCGTAACTGAACTCGATCAACACATAGATATTATCGGTCGCCTGCCATCACGACTTCGCTTGATTCGGTCATTGGCATCGCGACAACTCAAAAAGGAAATCATCATGGCTTTTAATCTTCGTAATCGTAACTTCCTTAAACTATTAGACTTTACTCCACGTGAAATTCAGCATTTCCTTGATCTTTCCGCAGAGCTCAAAAAAGCCAAATACAATGGCTACGAGCAGCCTCGCCTCAAAGGGAAAAACATCGCGCTCATCTTTGAGAAAAGCTCAACTCGCACCCGCTGTGCCTTTGAGGTTGCCGCCTTTGATCAAGGTGCGCGAGTGTCTTACTTAGGCCCATCTGGCTCTCAGATTGGCCACAAAGAGTCCATGAAAGATACCGCCCGCGTATTGGGAAGAATGTACGATGGCATCGAATATCGTGGTTTCGGGCAAGACATCGTCGAAGATCTTGGTGCCTATGCAGGAGTACCCGTTTGGAATGGTCTTACTGACGAATTTCACCCAACGCAAATCCTTGCCGATTTTTTGACTATGATGGAACACGGCCGTGGTAAGCAACTGCATGAAATCAAATTTGCATACCTAGGTGATGCACGCAATAACATGGGCAACTCGCTGATGGTTGGTGCAGCGAAAATGGGTATGGACATTCGCTTGGTCGCACCTAAACAATTCTGGCCAGAAGACACGCTGGTTGCACAATGTCAGGACATCGCAACGAAAACCGGCGCAAAAATCACCCTAACTGATGATGTCAACGAAGGTGTTCAAGGCTGCGACTTCCTTTACACCGACGTCTGGGTATCAATGGGAGAAGCAAAAGAAGCATGGGCAGAGCGCATCAATTTAATGCTTCCTTATCAGGTCAACATGGCAATGCTTAAAGCAACTGGCAACCCACATGTGAAATTTATGCATTGCCTACCTGCTTTCCATGGTGAAGATACGGCAGTAGGGAAGTCGCTTGCTGAGGAATACCCAATCCTTGCACAAGGCTGCGAAGTGACCGACGAGGTGGTGGAATCTGAGCATTCCATTGTCTTTGATGAAGCTGAAAACCGAATGCACACCATCAAAGCAGTCATGGTGGCAACATTAGGTGACTAACCTGAACAGCAACTGACTCCGTTGTCACAAAAGTACCGAGCCTTATTGATACTAGTTTATGAATAAGGCTCGCATAATATTTCAATAATAACCCTGAACATTGAGATTATTATTTAAGCTACAAAAGGTATCACTGGCGTTAATTCCTTCTCCAATTAATCTTACAACAATGGATAATTATCCATTTTCTGGATAGTTTTTCAGAACTATTGATTGGAGATAAATTAGCATTATAATTTGTCTCCAATGACTAAGGAGAAAACATGGCTTACCCGTTCAACATCCAACACCACTCTCGATTAATTAATCAAATAGGCCGTTGTTTTTCTTTTTATTACCGCCCTTAAGCCTCCTATTTTATGGAGGCTTTTTTGTATCTAACGAGTAACGAGTGTTTGGCTCGTTGTTTTTGGGTGTAACTCGTCACTTATACAAAACAAACTATTTCTACTTATCGATTACTTGCACTTAACTGACCACTAGAGAGCATCGCATTATGTCGCATTCACTGTTCAACAAGCACATCATTTCTATCCCTGAGCTGAGCCGCACTGAGCTAGAACTCATCGTCAACACGGCGACTCGATTAAAAGCAGAACCTAACCCTGAGTTATTGAAAAACAAAGTGGTCGCGAGTTGCTTTTTCGAACCGTCGACTCGTACTCGCTTATCTTTTGAGACGGCAGTGCAGCGACTTGGCGGCACCGTTATTGGTTTCGATAATGGTGGCAATACCTCACTCGCAAAAAAAGGGGAAACACTGGCAGATTCAGTCCAGGTCATTGCATCGTACGTGGACGCCTTTGTTATGCGTCACCCTCAAGAAGGCGCAGCCCGTTTGGCTTCAGAGTTTTCGAATAATACCCCTGTCATCAATGGCGGTGACGGCGCGAACCAGCATCCAACACAAACTTTGTTGGATCTTTTTTCTATCTACGAAACACAGGGCACGCTCGATAACCTCAATGTCGCCTTTGTCGGCGATCTCAAATACGGCCGAACGGTTCATTCATTGACGCAAGCCCTTGCTAAATTCAACAATATTCGTTTTTTCTTCATTGCACCCGACGCCCTATCAATGCCCGATTATATTTGCGAGGAGCTCTCGAGCGCAGACATCGCCTACAGCCTTCATGCCAGTATTGATGAGGTTGTCCCAGAGCTTGATGTGCTCTATATGACTCGAGTACAAAAAGAGCGCTTTGATGAATCTGAATACGCACACATTAAATCGGCCTTTGTTCTTAATGCCGATATGTTGACACAAGCACGCCCGAACCTGCGAGTCCTTCACCCTCTCCCTCGAGTAGACGAGATCACTACCGACGTCGACAAAACGCCTCATGCTTACTACTTTGAGCAAGCTGAAAATGGCGTTTATGCACGTGAAGCCTTGCTTGCACTCGTGCTCTCTGAGTCGGTTTAAAATCGCCTGTTTAAGGTCAATATTGATAACAATTTAAGAGGAAGGCAACATGAACAAGCAAACCAAACTTCAAGTAGAAGCGATTAAAAATGGTTCCGTCATCGATCATATCCCAGCCAATATCGGTATAAAAATTCTAAAGCTATTCAAAATGCATAAGAGCGAACAGCGTGTCACGATCGGGTTAAACCTCCCCTCCTCTGCACTCGGCGCAAAAGATATCATCAAAATAGAAAACATTTACCTCACCGAAGACCAAGCCAATCAGCTCGCGCTTTATGCACCGCAGGCAACCGTTAATCAGATTGAAGAATACAAAGTGATCAATAAATTATCACTTGAATTGCCAAAATCAATTATTTCTATCTTCCAATGCCCTAATAGTAACTGCATATCGCATGGCGAGCCTGTAGAGAGTAATTTCCGCGTGATTAATAAGAAAAGTAGTATCCAGTTAAAATGCCATTATTGTGAAAAAGTATTCTCACGAAATATCGTAACTGAAATTAAATAATAGGCGACACGTTATAAACAAAGAATATAACGGCAGAAATACTTGGATATTTATTCTACTCACTGAATAAATATCCATTCACTACTGACTAAAATAGAATATCAATAGTGTTAACTCACCGTCACTTATTAATAACCATTAAGTGGTAGAATGTGGCTCTATTCTCACTCCAAGGGTTCGGAGTGTGTCGCGACAAGGAAGGTATCGTTCATTCCATCATGAAAGGAGTAGTCATGAACGAGACTCTTGAATTATCAATCATCGAAGCCGATGACAAAACACTCACAGCAGCATGCAAGAAACTGCTCCAGCAACAGAGCTTTACGACACAAAACAAATTGCGAGAAGCCTTAGTCAATATCGGGTTTTCGGGAATAAGCCAATCTACGGTGTCTCGATTACTGTCGCAGCTTGGTGTCATCAAGGTGCAAAATGCTTGTGGGAAGAAAGCGTATTGTTTGACGGTAGAAAATGCGCCAGTGCGGGTTGAGTCATCGATCTCTTCTCAAATTGAATTTATAACGCATAACCAAGCTGTTGTTGTCGTCAAAACTCACCCTGGAAGCGCACAACTTATCGCACGGCTCGTGGATATTGATCCACACAGTGAGATATTAGGTACGGTAGGAGGGAATGATACGGTGTTGGTTATCCCTAAAAGCATCGCTGAAATCGACAAATGCGAGCGCATCGTTCGAATTCGGTTAGGGGTACTCTAAATCGACATAAAAAAAAGCCTCTAACGAGGCTTTTTTTTATTATTCGGTTTCAGCGGTTGGCTTAGGCTTTTTCTTCGGGATAAAGACCGTATCACCCACTGCGACATTCTGGTAGAACGCCTTATCACGCTTAACTGGCTTCTTAGTGCCCGTTTGTTTCTTCTTCTTCTGAGCAGGTTTTGCTGCGGTATTCTTAGCAAACGCAGGCTTACGAGGTTTCAAGCCTTTAAATTTGCCTTTAAGGCCGTCTAACTCAGAGAAAGTAATATCTTGTTGTAGGAATGACTCAACGCGCTTTAGGCTGTCCCAGTCTTTTGGACCGACAAGCGAAATAGCGTCACCTTTGTTGCCCGCACGACCGGTACGTCCGACACGGTGAACATATTCTTCAGTATGCTTTGGCATATCAAAGTTAATCACGTGCGTGACCGTATTGATATCAATACCACGAGATGCGACATCGGTCGTCACGAGGATCTTAAAGACATGACGTTCAAACTGACTCATGATGTTGTTACGCTGAGTTTGATTCAAGCTACCACTTAGCGCCACTACTTTTAATTTTTTCTCATTAAGCCAAGCGGCTAAACGCTCGGTATCAGCACGCGTCGCCGTGAAGATCATGACTTGTGTGTAATCGGCTTCTTGCAATACACGCTCAAGAATCGCTTCTTTATGATCTAAGTGATCGCACAAGTAGAATTTTTGAGTAATGTCTTTATGCTCTTCATTCGATACGCCAACAGAAATGCGTTTCGGCTCATTGAGCAATTCATTCGCTACGTCATTCATTTCAGTGTGATCAAGTGTCGCCGAAAACATGAGAGTCTGACGACGGCGGTGTTTCGCTGCACGATGAATTCGCATCAATTCAGGAGCAAAACCTAGATCTAACATACGGTCAGCTTCATCCAGAATAAGCGTTTCTAGGCCATCAAGGAACAAAGAGCGATGCTCTAAGTGATCCGCTAGACGTCCTGGCGTTGCCACGATGAACTTAGGGTAGCGGCTGAGTGCTTTTACTTGATCGTTAAAGTTCTCACCACCTAGGATAAGCGTCGCATCGTACGTCAAACCACCAAGCATTGCTCTAAGCTCACTATAGACTTGCTTCGCCAACTCACGCGTTGGCGCCAAAATGACAGCACGTGGGTCTTTAGCAGAGAAAGATTTACTTTTTAGTGATTTGTGAAGCATAGGCAGTACAAATGCCAGAGTCTTACCTGAACCCGTTTTCGAAGAGGCAATCAGATCCTTACCCGCAATGGCGACTGGGATCGCTTGCTTCTGGATATCTGTCGCTTTTTTGAAGTCGTAGTGCTTCAAACTCTTCAATAAACGGTTATCAAGACCAAGATCTTTAAATTGCAATGGTTGTACTCCTAACGAGGTGGAACGAACTAAAAAATAAGGGGCGCATAATACATGATATTTGTCATCGTCACCAGCATAGTGCATAGCAACTAAAAAACCTAAATTTCGACGGATGTTGTAGTCTAATTCTTATGCAAAGATGCGAACATAAGCTTTTTTTTCAGAAAAGCCAATGAAACAATAAGTTAACGCGACACCTGTTATATATCGTGATTTAGATCACATTAACACGGTACTAATTAATCTCATAATTAAGACAGCTAAAATTTAACGATAAAATCGCGTAATTTTTTGGTTTTTCTGACTTTTAAATAGTTTGCGTTCTTAAAATAAGGCACTAAACTGAAAATTAGCCTTATTGCCTAGATGTAGCAGGGCTGTTTGAAATAATAATATCCTCAAGGAGCTTTATAATGAATAAAATGATAATTGCAGCAACAGCAGCGTCGGTTCTACTACTAGCAGGTTGTGCATCTGGTCCAGATGAAGCAGAAATGGCTAAAATGGATGATCTAAACAACCAAGTAAGCCAACTAAGCACTGATGTACAAGCGCTTAAAGACGAAGTACAAATGGGTAACAAAAACGCAATGGCTGCACAAGAAGAAGCAGCACGCGCGAATGAGCGTATTGATAACATCGCTCAGTCTTACACTAAGTAAGTTAAACTAGCTTTAAAATTCGATATTAATCAATAGTTTACATTTCGAATAGCCGCCTAATGGCGATAAAGTGGCGACATGATTTCATGTCGCCACTTTTGTTTTTATGGCTGCAGTCGCGCTGTCAGCGCCAACTGAAACAAAATCCCCACACCTTACTTTGTCGCCATACTCGTTAGAACGGGCTTCGCGCTGAATATTTCCGTAGCACCTTGCGTATGTTTTCCCAAAGTTCTTCAAGATCACGATAAACAAAGTAGTCGCCACTATTCACACTCTTGCTTCCACCGTTAGACCAAGTCGGTTCTCTTTCATTCTTCCCTGCGACACCATACTTAAATAGCACGGTAAACCTATCACCCTCCATTCGAACGCTGAACGTTATGTGGTAAGTCCAATGTTTCTCAGATTCGCAGCGTCGATAAAGTGCTGGCAGCCAACCTGAATCATAATAGCTTGGTAACCGTGAAAATGTAGTGAGCAAATTGCTCGATTGGGAAAGCACGGGAGAGGCAGGTTTGAGTTGGTTTGCCATTTGATTAAATGCGTTGATGTAGGCTTCTTTGATATGTGCTGCTTGCTTACCAGTAAAGCCCATAACAAGGAACATAAAGCCGTCTTTGGTCATTTCATATGCTTTGCGAAGCTGACCTTTCCTATCTCGATAATCAACCAGCGCAAAATTGCGCCCGTTGAATTCGTCTGAGCATTGAAGGGATTCAAGCCTCTTTAAAACATCTTTGTGCTGTTTATTAAATGCTTCTGCGACTTTAAGTGAAGATGTGCGGATTTTCTCGCCTTGATTAAAGACAAGATCAGATACTGTGAGAGTTAGAGAAGCTGTAGGCATAGTGGCCTCCGGAAGTAATTTAGTAAAATCACCACACAAAGGTACTAATCTTCGGGTGGTGAACTGAACAAGGTTAGTACTACCGCACTTCCGAAACGGCGCGCCGAAGCGCCCTCGCCCAGCCCACCATAATGCTAATAGTACAGTTCCTATACGAAACGACTATGTTTAGATGTGCCGAAGCCGCACATAAAAAAACCAGCAAAAGCTGGCATCTACGTGCCGGAATGTCATTGCGGGGTACTAATCCCGACACTGGATTTTGCCAGTGCTTTTGTAGAATAGGTCGTGGTTCCTTTTGTGTCAATGAGTTATATTGGTGTACATTGAGTATATGATTTTTCTTCATCCTACACGAGTCCATAATGTCAAGCGCCATCGAGAAGCTACGTCAACATGAAAATAAGTTCCCATATAGTTTATTAGGCATAATTGCGAGTATTTTAATCGGTGTTGGTGGTATTGCATTCACCATGCTCTATAAACCTTCTCCCCAGCTAGATATCGAGGTTGTGTCCAACTTTAACGTACTCGATGTTAAAGAAAGCCTAGGTAAGTTAGACGTTATATACCGAGGTAAAAGCCTCAATGAAGATGGTCAGTCTCTTTCTGTAATTACACTTAAGATCGTAAATAATGGTGACGACAACATTCGGGTTAACTCATACGACGATAAAGCACTCGCTGGTTTCAAATTGACCAAAGGTATTATTCCAGAAGAACCTACGGTTACCATTTCAAACACGTCGTATGAAAAAGACAATATTCCTCTTTCACAAACAGAGCCAAATAAAATTCTTCTACCAAAAGTAATCATCAACTCTGGTGATTACTACGAAGTCAAGTTAATCGCCTTACATAGCAAAGATGAAACACCAGACGTTACTGCATTTGGTGTAATAGAAGGTGTGGACAAAGTAAGAGTCATCCACAACCCCGATTCAGCGGACGAACGTTCAATATTAGGGCGCCTTTTCTCTGACAACTGGAAGATAAACACTGGAAGGTTTCTGTTACTAGGTTTCGCTTTTTTACTTACTTTCATTCTTGTTTTAGCTTCTATCTTAGTAAGTATTGATAAACGCAAAGAGAGAAAAATCCGTCAACTAGCAGCTAACTTTTATAATTGCACAGCTCAAAAATCTCCAATGTCAAAAAAACAAATGCTGCTAGCCAGCCAACTATTGGTTGATTATAAGTCTACTGCCAAAATATTGTACAGCCGATTAAATGACAAAGAGATACCGTTATGTCCAAATATTATCAATGACCAATATGGAAAGCTTGCTGAGCATTTTATGTTGGTAAATTCCGAAGGCGATCAGCTTACTGCTGATGGTGCTGCAATTGCATACTTCATTGATTTATACGACTTTTTAGTTCGAGAAGAAGTTTTGAAATATTTCGTATTCAAAGGGGATGTGGATCATTTATCTGATCAAGATACCATAATCATAAAATCAGAGGATTCTGATTAAGTTGAAGATAATGTGTAGGTTGTAGTGTAAATTCTTTATTGAGGTCGTACCAAGTGCGACCTTTTTCATTTTCGAAAAAATCATTTTAAGGCTCAATGGGCGCTTAGCCCTCGTAGCATAAAGGCTTTGCGATGCAGACCATGATCATTAAAATCACACACCAGATCATTAAAACCGTAACGAAATCTAGGATAACCACTATTTATCAGTGAGTTAAATAAGACTCGAAATCCCAAAGCAGAACTTCACACGCGATCTTTTTTCAATTTTGATCAATAGCTGAAATTTAGTACAACGCTATTTTAGGCTCTTTCTTCATATCGAGTTACAACGTAATCCCCTTGTCTTATAAGGCTTGAGTCGATGATATAGCTACGATGTAAGGCTAAAGAAATGCGCATGTTCTAAATTGCGAAAAAACCAGATCGAAAACGTCGCAGGTGGGGAGGAGGAGTGCGGATTTCGTCACCTGATTGCTCCTTTCCGTGACGTAAGGCTGTCGCTATGCCATTGGGCTTTAGATATAAGAAAAACGCCCGTGGTGGGCGCTTAGTGATTGTATGGTATGTGTTTAGCTTAGGTTACTTTGTAGTTCCCGGCTGAGCTGCCGCCTGTAACTGGCACTTGGGCATTCTGCGTAATTTCGTCCACTACTGCGTTAGCAATGGCTTCTGCCATCTTTCCAGCCATTGCAAACTCACCATCGAGCACAAAGCCCTGTGCTTTCAGTTCTTTTTCTAGCTTCTCTTTCAGTGATGCTTTGCTTAGTGCCATCTTACTTACCTGCAAATACGGTGGTCGATACGTCTACATGAGGCTTACCCATAAACGGGCAAATGCTTGCACCTGTGCAGACTCCTTTGCCAGCATTCATCTTTATCGAGTCTGCATTCTCGGTGATGTTCTTAGCCGTGGTAGCCTTATTACCTTTGACGGTTTCTGTGTGATCGCCTTCGATTTCAGCTACACGGTTTTCTAGCACTTTGATACGTTGGTTTAAGCATTCCAACTTATCTTCTTTATCTGTCTTGCGCTCAAAGTTTCCGTCTTGGTCTACCAGCTGGTAAACGCCTTTGCGTTGTTGGTATCGGCTTTCCCCTTCTTTTATGCCTGGTAACTTGAACCCAAGCGGAAGAACGCAACGAATAAAAGGCTTGTCCGGTTGGCCAAACATAAAACCTAACTCAACAATACTGCCGATAGCCGGTGGCTCTAATCGGCCAGCGTGATCACCAAGACCAGGCACGGGAAGTGGTACCGCCTGCAATGGTGGTTTATCTTCGTACTCCATACCCTTTTCATCAAGTAGCTGAACATCCACAGCATAGTGAGGATAAAAGCGATCCGATAAATCCCCTTCTTCTGGCAGCTCTGGCAATGCAACGACCTTGCCCCACCTTGGCAAATGCCATTGGCCTGTAAACTCTGGGAACAAGCGGAAGATAATGCGCTTAATAACATTCACATCCATGTTAGCTTCGCCTCCGTTCCTTCAAACTCGACACCGACTAAGCGAAGTCCATTAACGACAACACCTGGCTTTAGTTTTGGAATAGCCGGTATCTTTACCGACTTGTTGGCCGTGTGGTTGGTCATAAGTTCATTGGGTATGGTGATAGGCTTATCTGCCCAGAATGAATCCTTCCAACTGCCAACGTAAATTTGCCCGTTGCCTTGTTGTTGCCAGAATAAGCCATCAATGCTGAACGCTTGGGCTAACTCGTCTATAACTCGGTAGCCGTTACCATCGCTGTAAAAACAAGGAATAGCTGTTTTGCTGTAAGCTTTCTCTGGTACCACAAACTGAAGGCCCGTTTTATTGGTGACTTCGCTAAGCAGCTGCATGAGTGTTGGGTGACGCATGATGATGTTAAGTGGTTTATAGAGTATTGCGGCTAATTCACGGCAAAACACTTTCGACCATCCTTTTTCTGCAGGTTGAACTCGTTCGATGTAACCAAGGAATACTCGAGTAATGTCATCACCCCAACCAAGGTCCACGGCAATGATGGCGTTGGGTTGCGGGTTTCCTTGAATTGAGAGTTCACAACGTCCTGGGGTATTTTCGCTAAACACAATGCGATGACTTTTCACTTTGGCCTTGGATTTGCCAAGGTAAGCTCGGCAAAGAAATTTGTTGTTTGTTGTCATTGTTCACCGCCTTTTTACGGTTAGGCCAAAGCATTATCCACCGCTTTGAGTACTTTCATTACGCCCGTTAATTCCACATCCGTATCTGGCGGCACGTCGTCACTTTGTCCGGCTTCAACGGGTGTATTTACCCCTTGAACTTTTTGTTGGGCGGCGGGTTTATCCGGTTGGCGTTGCTCTACTCGTTCTGGTACCGATAGATGCTCTACAAGTTCAAATGAAACACTCCATTGCCTGTGAGAATCTTGCTCATCAGCACGAACGGCACCTTGGAATTTCACTTGGCGAATTTTCAAAGCTTCTGCCGTTTTGTTACTGATACGGTAGATATGGCGAGACCCAGTTTCTAACGCTTCAGCCATGCTAAACAGATTGGTAAGAAGTTGGCTTTTACTGAACGGGATCACGCCTTTTACAGTTAAGATTTTACCCTTAGTACCTGTTTCCGCTTGGTCGGTAGCCGAGGTTTGGCCGGACATGTCTTGTCCGGCGAGTTGTTGGCGTACGCTTATGCGTAGGTTTTTTAATGGGAGTTGGGAGCCGTCGAGAGTTAGCATTAAAAGTTCCTATAACACTGGCTTTTCAGGCCAAATAACATCTTCAGGTGAGCTGTAGGTTTGAGGGACATCACGTAGCTCTTGGCGGTACGCTGCGAACTCAGCGATTTTTTCAGGACTTAACGGGCTGTCTTGCCCCTGCGTCCAGTCGGTTTCAAATAACAACTGACTGCGTTTTCCTGAAATTTCCTTCCATAGTTCATTATCCAACGCCGCATCAATGATACTTTGTCCAATACCTAACTCTTGTAGATCTTCTATCGTCACATTGTAATAGTGACACCCGTTTATTTCTGCATGAGCAATCATTTGCATTTTCAGTCCCTATTAAGCAGTTAGTGGTACTGTCGAACGAATGTTATCTTTGCCAACGAGTGGTCCGATTAACTCAGGTAACGTAATACCACCATTCAAAGACAAAGAAATAATTTCTAAATCAAATGGAAGGTTTGCCGTCCCATACTGATCCACTAAATATTGGAAACCATTAGTGATTAAATCATTTGATAAATCACGCTTCGTAACCGACGAATAAACAATAGCGATAGTATCTAACCAACCAATCGTTCCGCTAGCATGTTGCTGAAACAGCGCGCTGTTATTTAGGGTTATGTTCGACGAATAGAATGTTACTCGCCCACCTGTTACACCATTTGAATGTGTCCCAAATAATGCGCTTATGTAGTTCACTGGGACTCCTGACGACACCCAATCTTGCCAACGGCAAGTTTCAACATCGACACCAAAAAATTGAAAATTACTTCCTCCTTTCAATAGGAAGCTTTTAGCTTCAATATTATCTCCATTCTTCTTAGCTGAATGAGTAAGCACAGGGGGAGTGCCGTTAGCTCGATAAGATTTGAATGCTACTGTCACATTGTCAGCAATAACTTTTTCATTTAGAACATAACGGCAGCCATCTCCTGTCAAATAGATAAGTGAATTAGTTCCAGAGATGATTTTTTTAAACGCACTCTCTACTGTATCAAGCGGGTCTAACTGTGTTCCACTGCCTTCTGGTGTCCCTTCACTAGAATCAACAAAAAGAACAATATCAACTTTTCCTTGTATCGCTGCTTCAATATCTCCTGTCGCTTGAGTTATTTTGGTATCCATCTCGGACATTTTCTGATTAACTTTACTGTCAATATCACCCATCTTCCCCGCGACTTCTTCTGCCAAGTCCCGGCTTTCTTGCGTTTGGGCCATCGACTGGTCTACCGCTTGCTGCAATAGCTGCTCAATATTTTGATTAACCATTTAATTTCTCCAATGCATTCAATCGTTCAGTGATTTGAATGTTCTTGTGATAAAGCTCGACAATGTGTTTTTGAGAAGCAAAGTGATTTGCTGCTAAAGACACCACCATCGTGTCAAAGTAATTAATTTTGTCTGAATAATTGAATTGCCATGTTTCGGCAGGCACGATGATATTTGTGATTGCTTGTGCGCCCGAGAACTTGAGCAAGAAGTTACGCGTTAAATTGTTCCCTTCTTCACCCGTCAATTCATTATTTTTGCGTTTAGACTGCACCACCATGTGGTTGGCCGACACCAACACACCTTCTTCACTCACTAGACCAAGCCAATTGAAATCAAAATTCCCAACCGTGTTATCCAAAATCAGTGAGTAAACCACTTCATTCGAATTCACATACGCGCTACGAGTTGGGGTCATTCTTAGTCGAATGTGGTTACTTGGCGGCAAAGACTGATTTCTTTCTGGCGGCACTGAAGGATCAACACCTGGTACGTAGGCCAAAACAAACTCTGCAATTTCTAGTGGTTCTTCTGCTTGCTGCTTTTGTGCAATAAGCCGTTCACCCGCGATAGTAATGACTGCCATATTCTTATCCTATTGAAGCGGAGTAGGTTTCATGGGTGTGGCTGAACTCAGCGACCGAAACATGAAAATTAGCGGTAGAGGTAACATCAAAGCTGTATCGGCGGCACGTTCGACCGTATTGCCTCACGATGGCATCCATCAAACCTGGTACATCGTTGATATCTCCATCTTTAACTTTGACGCTCACAATATCCCAAGGGTAATAATTCAGCCGTTCGTCAATTTTGATGTGTGGGTAACCGAGTTTGGCAAACATATCTTCCCAACCCACTTCCGAGCCGCCGCCTGCCGCAAACGAGTAAGCAAAGTTCACTCGTATTCGGTATATCTGCTCAGGCTCTTTGGGTAAGCGTTCAATGTCACGCTGCCAAGCAATCAAATCGACAAACTCAATGGGCGCGACCATGGGATCAAGCTGCTGAAGTGGCCATTCCAAAATGGCTTTAATTCGGCTCCAATATCCCAACAGAGCATTGCCTAATTTGTAGAGCTCGCCTTTACCCATCCAGTGCTTAAGCGTTAAGTTAGGCAGATTCAATGTTCACCTCCAAACGGCTCATCCGTGGCACTTCCATACCATTGGCAATATCAGCGTTCTCGAACTCTATCGACTCAACTTCAGGGAACTGGCCGTGAAGCTCTTGCGCTAATTTAGAAAAGCTAAAGCGCGATGATGGTTTCGTTTTCGTCGCCTTGTAGTCGGTGTTCTGCCTAAATGCTGAACCAATGAATAGGCCAATATTCGTTTCTAGTTCTTCCCTTTCGGTACTCGTTAGCACTCGACCTACCCACGCTCGGCATGTCACATCAATGAGGTTACCTGGCATCGCATACACAAGAAGATCATCGCCGTGGCCATGATTGCCATCACGATTAATATGATTATTTAAGTCACTGAGCATTTGAGAAGATGGCTCACCGGAATCCAATAAAATGAATGCGTTGGCTGAACCGGCACCGCGTGGAGCGTTATGTTCGAAGTAGACGTTTTCGCTATTGATACCCGCGCGTAGCATAAGCAAAGAACGGTACGCCGCATCGATATGCCATTTTGCTACGCCACTAAATTGGTTGCGAATACGCACTCGAAGTTGATCATCACTTTCTTTATCCGCCCCTGCTTCAATAAGCCAATCCGCTGAGTTGACGCCTTCTCCAATACCTGGCACTGCCGTGGCGAAAATATGGTAGTAACCTTCACCAAGATTAAACGCAGCGCCTTCATGTTCAGCTTCCACTTCACCCATTACAGACAGCGCATTTTCAGGCAACGCGGTGTCTTCTTTTAAAATAACGCGATAAACCGTGCCGTTAATGGGGTCGGTCTGAATAAAAGTGCCTTTGGGGACCACAATGACTGGCCCCTTTGATGCGGCCCGATAGAACACCACTTGCCCCACTGCTTTCGTGGCAGGCTTTCGTAGTACATTGAATTGCCACGCCCATAAATCCAACCACTTGTCTTTTGCGGTTGCGACAAACATATTTGGCAGTATGTAACCCACCAAAAAGGTATTGATAAGCCATACCGTCGGACTGATTACCATGGTTTCTATCAAGCGCCAGAACGGGGAATACTTTGAATCATTAGCAATGGTGCTGCCTTGTTTTTCTGCTTCTTCTTTCAGCACGGCTTTCCACTGTGCTTCTTCAAGAGGCAAACCCGCTTTCTTGGCCAGTTCAGTAAAGTCCGGTTTAGGGATATCAGTCAAGGTTCACCTCTGCGCTTACGCTGCCAAACTCTAGGGTTTCTGCAAAAATATAAATTCGTCCATCGTCGACTTCTTCAATACGAACCGTCCCAGGTACCAATCGCACATCTTCTTCAACCAAGAGCTCTAGTTGGGTCCGTGCATCCGCCTTTTTTGAGGGGCTTCGCTCAGCAATCAGAAACACAGCCAGATTGCTTTCAATGATGGCGTGCTTAATGTCTTGGGCGATCACGGCTCGGTCTTGAATCAATACCGGGTTACGGCCTGCATCGAGCACCACATCACCGTTTTCAATCAGCAAGTCTTGGTATTTAAAATCTGCCATTAGCCTGCCGCCATTTCTAATTCACTCGCCATGTCTTGTGGGTCACTCATGTAGGTTGGGTAAATCGCCACGCCACCATAATTGGTGGAACTGGTTTGATAGTTGGCAATGCTCTTGGCCGCGCCACCTTGAGGAATTTGTGCATGAGGGGTCGCCCTTTGCACTGACTTCGATTTCACTTGAATAGATTCATCCTCACCGCCGAAGCCTGGAACCCAATCCACCAACCCTTTCAAGCTTTCCCAAATACCCGCCAACTTGTCGGTAAACCAACTAAACACGCTGCCGAATATGTTGCGCATGTATTCGGCCATTTGCCCAATGAAGGCAAAGCCACTGGTATCTGTGAATCCACTCATCACCCATTTCCAACCAGCCGATACGAAATTGAATAACGTTCGAAATGGCAGGGTGATTAAATTGATGGCACCTTCTAATACTTGGAACCACGTTGTGTCACCAAATGAGGCCTTGAGATCATCCCAGTAATAAATGAGTGCGCCCACGGCCACCACGGCTGCAGTAACACCCGCAGCAATGAGGAAAACAGGGTTAGTGAGTAGTGCGGCTGTAAATTTTAAAGCAGCCATTGTGCCTGTCATGAATGCACGACCTAGCCAAGTAAGCGCTGTTGTAGCTGTACCATAAATAGCCGCTGACATAGTCACAGCACCATTGAGCAACCACTGCCCAGCGGTCACCAGTTTGGTTTTTACCCCATAAATATTCATATTCATGTGTAGGGCGAGCAGCGACACTCTCAATACCTTGATTAACGCTGAATAACCTTGTTTCACGACCACCAACGCTTTTAGCGCGAGCATATAAGCGGCCATCGCTTGTTTGCCTACGCCCATCATTAACGTAAATGCACCACCCGCTGCCGCTGCGGTTAAAATTCCTATGGCAGCAAAGCCAATATATTTGGTGAGGTTCGGGAACATCTCGGTCCATTCAATAATTTCTAACGCACCATCGGCTAAGCTTGAAATCACCGGTAACAATGCAGGAAGTAACGCAGCACCAAACGCAGTGCGAACGGCAAACACACCTTGTTCTAGCCTTTCCCATTGGTCGGTCATGCTGTGCGCCATATTGACGGCGGTATCTAAATTCGCGGCATTGTTTAGGCTGGATACATTGGATTTTAGGTCGTTCGTTTTGCCGATTAAGTCAGTGATAACCAATAGCGCTTGGTCACTACCGAATGCCCTTTTCAGCTTGGCTAACTCCATTGAATCCAGCTCACCGAACTCATTCCGAAGCTTGTTCATAATGTCGAACATAGGCAGCATCTTTCCATTACTGTCGGTAAAGGAAATGCCCAGGTCATCTTGAGCTTTCACTACGCCACTCAAAAACGCTTTGTATCGAGTCCCCGCTTCGCTGCCTGACATTGAGCCCTGCAACATACCGAGGATGGCCATTTGTTCTTCCATGGCGACACCGTGAGTTTTACCCAATGCGCCCACCCCTTTGAAAGCATCAGACATGCCTTGCCCGTTGGTTTTAAATAGCTCCACGGACTTCGCGGTTTGCCCTGCGACACGTTCTGCCCAGTTATCTTTGCCAATGTCATCCGCTTGGTCTTTGAATACCGAGTACATGGTGCCCATGTAGTTGGTAATCGTGGCGGTGTCGGCTTTGGTCGCGGCGGCCAAAATAGCAGAGCTTCTTGTCACACCCGCTAATTCATCACCGCTCATATCGCCCATCGCCGATTTAATATCGTAAGACGCAGCCACAAAATCCGTCGCGGACTTACCGTATTCAACCGAAAATTTCATGGCGGTAGACGTAAGGGTTTTCAATTGGTCATCAGCCACACCCAGAGACTTTACTTCGCCTAGTGCTCTATCCAATTCAATCGCTGGCATCAACGCTTTTTGCAATGCGAAACCTGCACCCACCATGCCAGCCGCACCCGCCATCATGGTATGGGTACCTTGACGATAGGTATTGGTGACATCATCCAGATGACGTTGAATATTGCCCAGAGGTTTTGAAATCTGGTCAATCAATCCAACTTGAAATCTGAGTGCTTCTGGTAACATTACGTGTTCCTGTTAACAAATAGGCTTAGGCGCCAAACCCTTTAGCTACACCGCTAGCGGTGACGGCTTGCATGTTTTCCCAATGGTTTGTCTCTAACCAAATCGCGTAAGCAAGGTTCTGATCAGTATCCGGTTCATTAGGTAGCCACTTTCGCCGCCACGCATACATCTTTTGCCTGTCGCTGCTTTCTACTGCTGCGACAAGCGCATCTATTTTTTTACTGAGATAGCGAGCTTAGGCGCGTATTCTTTAAGAACGGCGCCATAAATCTGTGTCGCCGCCCCTGCGTTGTTGTTAGTAATTTCGCGTAACGCCTCTTTTGAATCTTCGCTGACACAGCTCATTAAGAAGTTGTGCGCCGCGCTACTCGCATCACCTTGTAGAATGGTGTTTTGCGCTTCATCGTACTCGGCAGGGGTTGGGATAAATTCAATATCGGTATTGCCGACAGTTAGTACAATTGACTTGCTCATTGTTGTGTCTCCTGTTCGTGCATCGCACGCCATTTTAAATATTCATCGGGTTGTTTTGCACACTCTCCGAGTGCGGCTTTTAAATTGGGTATGTCATCGGTCACCACCTCTGGCCATGTACCGATCACTGTGGGTTTATAGCAAGGCTCGATCAAACCAGCAGGTGGCAGCTTCACGATCACTTCGGTTGCTGTCGTCTTAGTAGTGCTCGCGCAAGCGGTCAGTAACAGCGCTAGGAATAACGCATTCAATACCTTCCATCTGTTGTTTGAGCTGCTGTACTTCATCTTCTAGTTCCTGACGCTGAGTAATTTGTCGTTTCTTGCGAGCAACCAACACTTGGTTAATGTGCTGGTTATCCTGTTTGAGCGTGTTAATCGTGCGTTGATTGGTTTGGTTGTCCTGCTCTGCCTTATCTAACTTGATTTGAAGAAGATCTTGCTTGGCGTAACTCGCCTTAAGCGCAAACCCCTGCAGTACCAATAAACCAATGAACAACGCGAGCCCGCCCCACTTAATCCACTTCCATGCAGCGAGCATGCTCCGCCCTCCGCCGTTTCACTAAACCAGGTAGCTTCTTCCCAGCACCATAAACCCATCGCGGCAATTGATTGCACGCTTGTTCATAACGACTCGCCAAAAGGTGACTATAAATGCGAGTTTTGGTGCCATTACGATTACGTTCAAAACGGGTGCATCCGGTGTTAAAAGCAAAAGAGACAAAGGCATCAAATTGGCCCTGAGATAACGCTACCCCCGACTGTTTCTCGGCTCTTGCAATGCAGCGCTCTGCACCTTGCAAGTTCTTCACCCAATCCTTAGCCACTTGGTTCATGGTAATGATGAGATCCGGCACATCGTGCGTATTGCCAATGCCATTGGTTGTTAAACCTGATGGGCAGGTGTATGGATCTAATCGACATCCTTCCATATTGCCGACAATCGCGAGCCCTTTCGGACTGATACGAAGTTCGCCTAGCGCTTCATTAGCAACCACCACTTGCCCTGTGGGCGCCACTGAGTGGGTACCTAATGTTGCCCCGCCCGTAATTAAGGCGATGACCACACCAACCGAACACACTATCTTTTTAGCCAGCTTCATTGATGACGACTCCCTTTTCCTTGGCAATGCGCTGCATGTTGCGTTTATGCCAAATGTTAACTCCCGCCATAATTACCCCGAGCACGATGGAAGACAGGAAATACCAGTGCTCCATCGTCATTTGGCTAACGGCGATACCGAACACAGAACACAAATACGCTATGCCTGCGGTGATTTTATCTAGCCAGTCGCGCATTCATCACTCCCTTGAGGATTGGCACTGAGTGCAGTATTGGCACCCTGGCACTTTTTGACGGCGTTGCTCAGGGATTGGGTCACCACATTCTTCGCAATCCTGTGCACTTTCCCGTTGTTCATTTTGCTTAGCCCTTGCCAGGTGGTGAGCAAGCGCCACTTGTGTGAATTGGGCTTCAAGGCCACTGGCATGGTCGATAACATCAGACATTACGCCTCCTATCTATTAAGCAAAAAGTTACTGAACCAAGTCTTCGGTTTCATCTGGACGCAGGTATGGAACACCATTGATTTTGATGAAATCTGGGCTGGTCACTTCAAACGGCAACTTATGTACCAGTGCGTTGGCGCCATTGGAATCCACATCAAGCAGATCAGAGATTTTGATACGACAACCAAAGGCTTCTACTTTCAGTTCGTCTTTATCAATTTTGCCGTAGAACAACGAATCAAAGTCCGGCAGTCCGCGCCAAGAGCCGGCTTGTTTGGCTGCCTTGCTCATTTGGTTGAACTGCTGAGTGGTCAGCTCCATTTCACCGCTGGCTTCTACATCGCCATCAACCCAACCATCAGGTACACCAGAGGTTTTGTTCACGGCTGAATTGTCGGTAATCGATAGGGTGACTTTTTGCGCTTTTAGCTTGTAGTCGCCCATTGAAAAGTGCATGTTCTTGCCTGAAATACGCATGCTCATTGGTTATGCCTCCACATCGGCAGGGTTAGAGAGATCAAGCCCAATGTTGACCACAATGTGTTTCGGGCAGTTATGAGGGCGAACCATTAAGCCAATGTTGACTTTGGTTTTAGTCATCCACTGAATCGACACGTCTTCATCGCGTGGGGGCATGATTTCACCAGGGAACGGAATACCGCCAATCTCAGTGGTCTTAGACATGTCACGCATGTCTTTACTGAAGTAAGTGCGGTTGAGTTCAATACTTGGTGGTGTCGAATTAAGGATTCGGTCAGCAATACGACGAATCGCTTTAATACGAACACGGCGGTTAAGCTTGTGAACCGGGCGAACGTATTCAAGGTATTGGTAGTCGCCACCTTTGGCTTCTAGCGTGCAACCATCCGTCCAGTACACCCCTTCCATATCCGCATACCATTGCGGTAATGAGTAACGGGCATCAGCTAATGCTGAAATAGTGCTCATCTCCAATGGCTTACCCGTGCTATCAATCGGCATTGCACCCAAGCCAAGCAAACTGCCTGTTGCGACTCGCATTGGGCTATCGGCCACGGTGACCGCACGGTCACATAAACGGCCACCCAAAACACCCATGTTATTGCCGTTAAGCATTGGTACTGGCGTCACCATGTTTGCGGCCACATCTTTCACTAGGGCTAGCATGGCGGTTTCATAATCCGACCAGGTTTGATCATCGGCATCAATGCCAGGACACGCAGCCAAGAAGAACACCCAACGGCCAAGTTTGCTCGTGAGCTCTGTTGCTTTGTCTTGCATGGCCGTGAACTGCGCTTTGTCTGTCACCACATCAACAATGCAAACGCCTTCAAACGAGTCAGTACGGTTGGCAATGTCTACGGCTTCTTGCCAAGTATCATCCACGGCCAAACCGAAGATGGCACCCGTCCAGTTTTTTTTGCCATTAAGCTGCGCAGCTTTGATGTTTGCGCCTAACACATCATCTGCCACCACTTCATCAAGGTTGGTCATGTTGTTTACGCGCGTGACCTTGCCTTGCAGTTCCGCTTTATCGGTGCGCCCGATATAGAGCAAGTGGCGTTCTATTTCTGGTATCCCGCCTTGCCCTAAATTGAGGTTGTTTACCTCTACCTTTCCGGTTGCCATTGGTAATATTCCTTACTCAAAGGGTTATTTTTTCACGCGAGCTTTCTCGATATTTTTAATGAGGCGCTCTCTTACTTTTTGAGGTTTTGTCCCCATCATTTGGCGTTGTGGTGTATGTACCTTCCACTTCTGCTTACCTTTTTCTTTACCTGTTCTCATCATTCGTATGATCAGGCCCGCTTGCCCCAAGGTAAGTCGCTTCTCTAGGTTTCGAACACTGGGCTTATTGAAGCCTTTGCCACCTTTACGGCGGATTCGATAACCAAGCCTACGTAGTGCTATTGCTTGCTTTTTGGTGCAGGGTGATCCGTAATCTGGTTCACCTCTTCTCTTTGTTTGTTCCTTTATATGCTCATGAGCCGAAATGCTTTCGGTTAATCCGGCTTGGTGTACTGCTGCTTTTTGCGCTTTCTTTTTTCGGTTCCATGTCAAATCAAGCATCGTGGCATCGTGAAAAACGTAAGGTTCCATTCCATTGGCGAAGGAAGTAAGCACTGCACCTTCACCTTTTTTACGCTTTTCAAATTTTCGGCCGTCGACATCTTTTTGCCTACGAATACGACTTCGCGTCATTCTTTTTTCCCAACGTCCCAAATCTTTAAGAAGCCAGAACCTTTTACGCTTGGTAAGTGCTAACGCTTCCAATGCTTGCTTCGCACTAATGGCGCCTTTGCCTACTAGTTCAATTTGCATTGGTCAGCTCGTATTCTTCAGCGGTATCAATTGGGACAGCCTGCACTCGGTACCTCGTTCCTCGCCAGGTAATCAAACCTTGCTGATCTGGTATCATCTCAATAGGTTCCATCATCTCGATTTCGATAAGGACATCAGCCGCTTCATGGCTAATCACATCGACACTAATCTCTGGATCATCCAATTCATGGATATCACGCTCGGTATCACAGTCAGATAGCCAGCAAGCAACCAAAGCAAACAAGTTACGCGGGTCTAGTTGTCGATGAGGAAACTCTTCTATTGAAACCACCGCTTCATATCGCCAATACGCTGCAATGTGGCCACCGTTACCACGGTCTTCACCATCAACCACGATGGCTGCTCTTTCCTGCCAAGCTTCTATTTTGTTATCGAGTACATTGCTATTGAGATGACCAACAATGTATTCCGTTAGATGCTCAAGCTTGGTTTTGTTATAAACCGTGTCACTCATATCGAACCAATCCCATTGGCACTACGGCCAAGTAGCAAACGCACATCCTGATTACTTTGGGTGATAAAACGAGCCTCTTGCTCTGGTTCATCCGTTGCTACGCTTTCACCTTCCTTTCGACGGTCCTGCGTGGCGAACTCTGGTAAAAGATCAGCATGGGCCAAACCATAAACTGCGCGCTTATATACGGCTGTTTTTACTGCGCTTAGCACTGGCGGGTTGCCATCAACCAACAGGCTTTCAAGTCGCTGCTGAATATTCAAAGCGGCAATACTCACGGCTGCAGCCATAGAATCGTTATCAAAGGTATGGGGAATACGGCGCAATTGGCGGAATTCATCGGTTGATAAATCCGGCCAACCTTCACCTGGTAAGGCGGCATTTACTGCGCTGTTCACTTTCCCACCAAAGCTCATTTCGATTCCTTGCTTTCCAATTACGAAATAGGTGCGCCTCTAGCCACTGGGTCAACGAGTCACAATGAGCGTTTGCTATTGCACTCTTGCCAGCCGAGGCGCGGTGGCGTAGGAGTCTTTTCTATTACGGACTAAAGATTCGTACCGTCTCTAATGGCACGAATACGTTGTTCGATTTTCTTTATCTGCGTACCCACACCCACTTTGCAGTGCTTATTGTGTGCGTGTTGAAGTAGGCCCAGAGCCTTTTCCAACGTTTCCAAATTACCAACTGCTGTGGCTTGCGGTTGGCCGTCTTCATTTCGAATCAGATATAAACCCGCGAACTTGAACCACTTAGCTTCCACTTTTTCATGCAGGCGCCACTCTTTCTCAACCTTCTCAAATACTTTGGAGAAATAAGGTTCAATTGAATTGCCACGTTCTGATTCGCTTTCAGCCCACGCTAGAACTTCATCAGCACAGAATGTCGGCCAATTACGACGGAAGTTTTCTGGTGTTGGCAGGTCACGTTCTATGGCCGTCATGCACCAATCAATCGCGGTATCCAACTCTTTAATGTCGAATAGCCAGATCACCAAATTGGTAAAGATTGGGTTTTCAAATTGCTCACCACTTTCCAAATAGGCTTGAACGTACGGTTTGTATTTCGGTACCAACACATTGCGTTTATGCTCAACACGATCAGCAATCGCATTGAAAGTGCGTAAATGCTTGCGGTCTTCTTCGAAGTCAATCAGCTTGATGTGCAAGCTATTGGTGTCTGCACCAGAAACAACCTCCGGTGCAAACTGGCTAGCCTGTTTTTCAAGTAATTGCTTCCGCTGTTTTGCTAATGGGCTAACCATTTTTCACTCCATTAAGCCGCTGGCTCTATAACAGTTACTGATTCAATTGCAGCGAATTTAGATAGTCGGCCAACTGCATAACCTTCCATACGAATATGGTTACTCTCAAATCGCATACGATCAGTGTTGTTCTCTTGCTTACGCCACTGCGTACCCGACTGAGTAAGGATTTGTAGATTCTTCAAACTAGTTACCCAAACTGCATCCGCAGGGAAGAACGGTGGGGTGTATGCTTTTTTGCCAGCAATAGTCTTCGCCAGGGATTGAGCCGCTTTATGCTCAGTCGGTGTGTCTGCTGATTCCAGTAGTCGGTGCTGCTCTGCTGCGACCAAATTCGAACCGATCACCACGACTAGGTCATCATCTTGGCGAGATTGCTCGGCGATGGTTGTGTTGATTAGATCTTGGACTAGCGAGTCCAAGTTTTTGTAGGCATCTGCCGTTGCACCTGTTGAGTCAAGCTTTGCTGCCGCAAGAACTTGTGCGGGTGCTTTCTCTTTAACAAGCGTAAGCCAGCCCTTGTTAACGTCCTGTCCAAGTGGATTAGCAGCGGGGTCGGTGGTGTTTGCAACACTTGTACCGTTAAAGCCAATACGAAGCATGTCTAGTGCAAAGCGTTTAGTGATGGCACCTTTCATTAGGTTCATCCACTGCCCTTTACTGCCAGAATTAATCCACTGGGTCATAAGTTCCCAAGGGATATGCGCTCCAGAATCCGTTTTTACTAACTGGTAGGTATTACCATCTTGCCCGACTTCCACACTGAAGCGACCAGCCGCACGGCCAGTAGATAGACCGTCGTCACCCACATCAACAACTTGACCTTGGATTTGGTCAACAAGCCCGGTGTGGATCATGCCGAGAAAAGCATGAGAATGTTTTAGTGCTTCACGAAGTTTGGTTTCCATTACTGGTGTAATAGAAAACATCTTCTCGTCTGCTTCGGCACTCGCAGCTTTAAGAGTACCGCTGATAAATTCTGCTAAGTAGGTTTTAAAATGTGCCTTGCTCATTTAGAAGAACTCCATAGTGGTGTTTGCGCCCTCGCCTTCCGGCTCTTGACCCGGCACTTCTTGTGAAAGGTCGTTGAATTTCTTTTCTAAGCCAGCCACTTTCTCAACGAGTGGATTAAGTTTTTCTTCCAGCGCTGCAGAAAACTGCTCTACTGTTGTGCCTTCTGGTTTAACTTCCGGCTTTGTTTCTGGCTCAGATTCTTGCTTATTAAACTCTTGCTTGAGTTCGTTGGTAAGTTCAGTTTTTAGCTCACCTTTAAAAGCACTAAATTGCTTTTGTAGTGCGGCTTGTAGTTGCTCTTCGGTCACGTCGCTATCCTCTGGTTGCGATGAATTCTCTGGCCTATCTTCGCCAGAGGAAAAGAATTGATGGCACATCGAGAAAAATCGCTCACTGCGGGTAAAACATTCATCAAGATTGATTTCTTCAAGGTGACTACATTCAAGGCGAGTGGTTTCGCCCTCTTTACGGGAGAATTGAAGTAGCGAAGTACCGGTGGATGCTGGGGAGTCAGTCGCAGCTAGGCCCATTAAGTAACAACGCCCTTCGCCTTTGTAATCAGGATTTGGCTCAATAGAAGTGAATAATTTTTGCTTTTTACGGTTGGCTTCAAGCATGTAGTCATTAGGCTCTAGCTTGGCAAAAAGACGCATTTTCCCGTCTTTTTCTTCCGCTTTAAGTTCAACAACCTTGCCCCAGTTTTCACCAAACCCATAAAATCTACGGTGCTCTGGCCAAATCAATGCAGGATATTCGTCAAGTGAATAGCACTCCGCCATTTGGGTTAACCATTCACGGGTGATTTTTCGCCCATCTACGGTTGGCCCTTCTGTCGCTACGATTTTCCAGTCACTCGTCTTAGGCATTTACGTACTCAAATTCGTTATTCACATTTTCATTTGAGCCAACAATACGCCTTTGACTTAGTGCTTTCAGCCACTTCAATTCCGAGAAATTCGGATTTTATCCGTATCCGAATTCATCCGAATTTTGGTTAGTCATTTGCGCATTTTCAGCGCGTATGATGCGGCTATGGCATATTCAGATGAAATAAAAGAGGCCGCGAAAAAGCTTTATTTACGCGGAGTACCTCCAAAAGAAATAGCGGCGCAACTTAACTTAAATAGTGACCGCATCATTTATACCTGGGCGGAGAAATTCGGCTGGGCTTTGTTGTTAAACGAACTGTCCGTAGAGGAAATGATTAACCGCCGATTGGCCGTGTTAATTGATAAAGACGAGAAAAGCGATCAGCAGCTTAAAGAGATGGATAAACTCATAGACCATCACGTCAAACTGCTAAAAGCGAATGCCGATGCAAAAGCCAAAGCAGAACGAATGCTTTCGCAAGGCAGCTCAAAGACAAACAGCTCCGAATCATCTAATAAAAACCGCAATGGTAATGGCGGAAGTAAGAAGAAAGGAAAAGGCAGAAATAACATTGAACACCTTGGCGAAGGTGACTTTGTAGACTGGCATGAATCATTGTTCGAATACCAACACACCATGCGTAACAACATAAAGCAGCGTATTCGAAACATCCTTAAGTCACGTCAAATCGGGGCAACATATTACTTCAGTGGTGAAGCACTAGAAGACGCTATCCTAACGGGCGATAACCAAATATTCCTTTCTGCCTCTCGCGCTCAAGCAGAGGTTTTCCGCAGCTACATTATTGCCATTGGCAAAGAGTTTTTAGATATCGAGTTAACCGGCAACCCGATCATTCTTTCAAACGGTGCCGAACTTCGCTTTTTATCAACCAACAGCAAAACCGCCCAGAGTTACCACGGCCATGTTTATGTGGATGAATATTTCTGGATACCCAAGTTCGACGAGCTGAACAAACTCGCTTCCGCAATGGCGACGCATAAGAAGTGGCGTAAAACCTACTTTTCTACACCGTCGTCAAAAATGCACCAGGCTTACCCATTCTGGACAGGTGACCAATGGCGCAAAGGCAAAGAGTCTCGCGAGAAAATTGAATTCCCAACGTTTGAAGAATTTCGCGACGGTGGCCGACTCTGTGACGATAAACAGTGGCGTTATGTAGTCACCATTGAAGATGCCGCCAACGGTGGCTGTGACCTATTCGACATTGACGAACTGCGTGAAGAATACAGTCAAGACGACTTCAACAACCTGTTCATGTGCATATTTGTTGATGGGTCACTTTCTGTCTTCAAGTTCTCAGACCTTGAAAAAAGCATGGTGGATGCCGACCACTGGCAGGACTTCAAACCAAACAATAAGCAGCCCTTCGCCCACCGTGAGGTTTGGTTGGGTTATGACCCAAGCCGAACTCGAGACAATGCGTGCTTAGTGGTCATCGCGCCACCTGCCGTTGCAGGGGAGAAATTCCGCGTTCTAGAAAAGCACTACTGGAAAGGGCTCAACTTTCAGTATCACGTTTCTGAAATCGACAAAGTATTTCAACGTTACAAAGTCACTTACATTGGCGTAGACACCACTGGCATTGGTGGCGGTGTTTGGGACTTAATTTCTAAAAAACATCCACGTGAAGCGCACGCCATTCACTACAGCAACGAAAACAAAAACCGTCTCGTTATGAAGATGATCGACATTGTAGAAGCCAAGCGGCTTCAATTCGATGCTGAACACAAAGACATTGCCATGGCATTTATGGCAATTAAACGAGTTCCAACCGCCAGCGGCAATGCAATGACATTCAAAGCAGAGCGTAGCCAAACCACCGGTCACGCCGATGCATTCTGGGCCATCTCTCACGCCATTATTAATGAGCCGTTAGACCATTCATCACCAACTAAATCAACTTGGGCGACTGCAGCATGACCGAGCAAACCGAAACGTTAATCAAACAAGAAGAACAAGCACCTGAATCTGTCTATCACATCGACTCTGCATCAGAAGCCATTGATAGCAATAGTTGGATGACGTCCTACTCAGATTTGTTTTACAACGATTCAGAGAATTACTGGGAACCGCCCATTTCGCCAACGGGATTGGCCGATGTTGCCAGAGCCAACTCTTATCATGGTTCTTTGCTAATCGCTCGAGCCAACTACGTAGCAGGACGATTCCAGCAAGGTGGTGCGATTCGCCGTCGACACGTTCAAGCATTTTGTCGTGACTACTTCACTTTTGGTCATGCTGGATTTTTAAAAATCCGAGATGGTTTCAAGCGCGTGGTACGTTTGCACCCGTTGCCAGGCATGTACCTGCGTAAACGTAAAAATGGCAACTTCATCATTCTAGAACGCGACAACCAACAGCGAGAATACCGCAAAGACGATGTGATATTTTTGCCACAGTATGATCCGCAACAGCAGATTTATGGTTTACCCGACTACTTAGGCAGTATCCAAAGCAGCTTATTAAACAAAGATGCCACACTGTTTCGCCGCCGTTATTACAAGAACGGCGCTCACATGGGCTTTATCTTTTACGCAACAGACCCGAGCTTAAGCGAAGCGGACGAAGAGATGATGAAGGAGACCATTGCCAGCTCCAAGGGCGTGGGCAATTTCCGCAGCATGTTTGTGAACATCCCGAACGGTAAAGAGAAAGGTATTCAATTAATTCCGGTGGGCGATATTGCCACTAAAGATGAATTCGAACGAATTAAGAACATTACCGCGCAAGACATCCTAGTAGGCCACCGTTTTCCAGTAGGCAAAGCAGGCATTATCCCGCAAGGAACAACCAGTTTAGGTGACCCGAACAAGATTGGCAGCGAGTACGCCAAAGATGAAATCATTCCAGTATGTGAGCTGATAATGGATGAAGTGAACAGTGACCCAGAGATCCCTAGGTCACTGAAGTTGGAGTTTGAAACATCTAGAGAATCCACATAGTTTCCAGAAAAAAACACTCCCTATAGGAGTGTTTTTACATCGAACAATCTGAATTAGCCGCATGCTTTCATTAGC
The DNA here is from genome assembly GCF_041471725.1 of Vibrio sp. 10N.261.51.F12. Taxonomy (NCBI): domain Bacteria; kingdom Pseudomonadati; phylum Pseudomonadota; class Gammaproteobacteria; order Vibrionales; family Vibrionaceae; genus Vibrio; species Vibrio sp. 10N.261.51.F12. The sequence continues at coordinate 103,199 of NZ_JBFROV010000012.1, forward strand.
TCAGGATTCCCTTCTGCGGCTTCTAGCTCCTTTTGAGCTTCCTCTGCGGCCATCTCGCGCAAAATCATTTTCATTTCTGCATCAGCAAAGCGTTTTAGAACTTGCTTAATGAGAGGCTGATAACCTATACCTCTAATCTGAGCAATGTTTTTTAAGTCATCAAGCAAACCTTTTTGCAAACGAATTGAAATCATCTGCAATTCCAAACTATCATCAACTAGTGATGGTTCGATGGTTACTTTTTCTACAAACGCTTCGTCACGGCCTAACTGACCGTTTTCCCATGCTTCAATGGTGCTATCGATCTTTTTAGGTTTAGTGTTCATGTGTTAGTTCTCCATAGCTACCTCTCTCTGGGTAGCATTATCCACAATCAGTGGTTTTTAGGTGGTGTCTTCTTATATTTATTATGCGAACTTATTATAAATCCGAATTTCATCGGGATTGGCTGGGTAAGCTGTACGGATGACAAATCTTGCGTCATCACTGTAGAAGATAAATGCAATTTTCAGCTTTCTTCCGTAATCAGTCTCAGCTACAAACCAAAGAGTCGGCGGATCACTCTGGTGTTCTTCCCTTTGGTCTTTTAAAAATTCTTTTTCACGGTTAGCAAAACAATCTCTAATCTCACTCTCAGTTACATCATGCTTTGTTGCTAACTTTCGTGCCACACTTGGGGAAATGACTAGCTTCATCCGTCTTTCCTAGCCTTATGATAATTATTGAACCTTATTGCTGTACACACCCAGTATATACAGTGTGTATATACACAATCAAGGAAAACGGGGAAAAATACTCGTAAATCTAAACAATCAAATGCTGTACATAATAACAGCTCAGCACTAATATATAGTTGTCAGTCAAAAGCTTAGGTCAGATATGCGAGTTTATTGCAAATGCGGTGAACGCGCGATTGTTAGCAGAAGCAAAGCAGCGGATGCGAATTGCGCGGAGTTATCTTGTTCATGTTCAAACCCAGATTGCGGTCACACCTTTGTGAGTGCGCTAGGGTATAAACATTCTTTAAGGCCTTCAAAGCTTCACCTGGGGATTGGTGCAGCCAGCAAGCCTCTATTTGGTAAAGTATTTGGTACCCGTGTTTTTTGTGGTTGCGGAGAACGGGCGGTAATCAACAAAACCAACCGCCTATCCAATGACTGCGCAGACCTTTATTGCGAATGTAAAAACCCTGAATGTGAACATCAATTTGTGATGTCGTTATACTTCAGCCACACATTAAGCCCATCATCAAAAACAACACAGCAACTGGCTAATTCATTGGTAAAGGCTCTGCCCCCAGAAAAGAGGCAGGAGCTTAGTCTTCAGCTATCGATGTTCTAATTACAACCTAAACTCAGGGCTTTCTACCTCATCGGCCATTTCAATTATCGATTGAATGGCTTTTGTTTTTTCAGCATCAATTAAGTGAGGGTACTTCGCCACTAATCCTCTCATCAACAACACTCCCGCTTCAGCACGCCCTTCCGCAGGCATACTCACTGAAACACCGTCAATGATCACATCAAGCGCCAATTGAAATAGCTTTTTTTCTTCTTTCATATCAATACCCTTACCAACGACCCCACAAATATACTGTATATTAATACAGTATACTATAGCTGTTTTTTGACTCACTTCACTCATCTTCTTTTTCCTTGGGTTATTTTCCATACACAAGCACTGTAACCAATTCGATTTAGAAACCAGTGATCGCCACTAGACGTATTTTGTTTGCAGAACCAAATATGTTATGGCGCAACTGTGCTTAATAAAAAAACTGAATGAAGGGAGGATTGGGAAGGAGGGTGTATTAATAGTTGCGAAATGCAGATCAGCTGTCAATAGGCGAAAAAAAACGACGGCTGTGGATAACCGTCGTTTCAACCCACCTTAATTATGTTGTGGATAACTGTGAAATGTTTTCATTAAATTACATTGACTTGCATTTGATTTTGCTACAAAAGACACACTAGAATGGACTTCTAGCCCCGTACTTGGCTAACACTTTAGCGATGTACTCCCACAACTCATTTAGGTCTCTATATTCCAAATAGAAGTTACTGTCCACGAACTGCGAACCGCTTGATGAGAAATTCGGTTGCGCTTGCCCTTTCCCACCGATACCCAATTCAAAGGTGGCTGAGAATTTGTCGCCTCTTGGCCTTACATTGAATTTTATATGATACGTCCAATGGGTTTCAGATTGGCAACGGCGATATAAAGCAGGAGTCCAACCAGAGTCGTAGAAGTTTGGGTAAGTGCGATTAAGAAGTTGAGGCACAGAATTTGGAGGAAGAATAGCAACTGGGTGTAAAGATTCTTTTTCGAGCACATCAAGCACCCATTTTCTAAATTGTTTCGCCACTTTTGTTCGACTGAACATGGCGACAAGATGCGCACCTCTGAGTGAGAAGATACGAACCGTTTTCTGATAATTCCCTGAGACACTCAATTTGAGGGTCTCAGTCATATCACCTGAAAATTCGCCAGAGTTCCTATCATATATTTGAGTTACTGCATCAGATTTAGAGTACCCAAGTGCATGTGCCAGCTCTGTAGCGGTAAGCCAAAGCTTTTGGTGATATTCAATTACATCGAAGTGGGTGTTTTGGAAAGTAAGTGCTGTGGTCATGATGACCTCCTACGTTGATTCGTTGAATCACCACTCAGAGGTACTAATCAATGGGTGGTGAACTGAACAAGGTTAGTACTACCGCAACGTAGGAAACGGCCAGCCAAAGCTGCCTTGCCCAGCCCACCATAATTTAGATAGTACGATTCTTACACGAAACGTCTATGTACAGATGCGCTAAAGCCACACATAAAAAAACCAGCAGTAAGCTGGCGTCTATGCGCCTACGTTGTCATTTCAGGGTACTAATCCCGGCACTAGATTTTGCCAGTGCCCTAGTAGGTTAGCTGATGTGTTCTATAATAGTCAATGAGGTATATACGATATTGAGGTGCATTGGTGTGTATTGGGGCAGCGATTGCACGTAATAGTATTGACGTGAAAGCCGAAATAAACGAGAATTGGTTCATAAGTAGGCAATTCTCATTGTTCTACGTAAACAAGTAAGAACTGCGTTTACCATTACCGTCAGGTATTATTAATATGAAACATCAAAAATCTAGACAAGAATTGCGCCAGAAAAGCCAACTAACAGCACAAGAAGTGCGTGAGGCATTTGTAACATTATCTGTTGCAAGAGAACGTCGTGACTATAAAAAGTTTGATACGCCAGTAAGGGAAAGAGTTGTCTATACCGTCTAAGGTTAACGTTAAAGTATCCTACACATCTGAATATCACCCTTTATCTTTTGGTCAAAATAAAGCCATCAATGCGCTTAAAGATTATAAGCAAATTAGCTTGTCAGAAGAACCCACTTTGAACTTTGTAGCTCCTCCAGAAGGTATTCAATCTATGAAGGAACCAGTACACCCAGCATTGGGTCGAGACAAGGTTTTTGAGTTCCCTGAGCACCTTATTAATGGCATCCATAAAGAAAACCTTTCCCACATTCACTATTCGGATGGCACTTGGCCACGTAACGCCATGCAGTGGGATTGCACAAGTAACTTAGCACTCGTATATTCAGGCATTAAACTTTCGAAATATGATTACCATTTTGTTGTTCATGATTTTTTGATAAACGAAGCTCAAGAACAAAACTTTGATGCTCATCACTGTTACAAACAAGATATGCAGTACTACATAGATAATGCAGAATACTATCGACAAATTATTGAAGATAAATTCAAAGCCAATAGCAACTAAAGTGTGCAAAGGCTAACTCTTTACGTAAATAGTTAGCCTTTGCACACCCCTACCCCAACGGCCATTCCCCTTCCAACTCTGGGAAGTACGAAAGGTCGGGTTGTTGATAGTCATCTTCTTTCGGTTGGGTGAATGTTTCATCCCACCCTTCAAAATCCATCCAACTTAGGTTGTCTGCTTGCGTTCGGCTGACTTCAACCAGCTGCGCTGGGCGTTTGTTGCCGCGGTCGTCTACCTCCGCTGGGCGAATTTGAATACTTGTCTCGTTATCTACCTTTAATGAACTGCCTTTTAGCAGTGCGGCCAGTGCCGACTCATCTATATTCGGAGGCGCCTTACTCTTTTTCATCTTCGGTTCGAATAATCTAATTAGCTGATCGCAGACCTGTACTTTTTGGGGGTCCGTACAGTTATTGACAGAACTCCGAGAGGAGCCAGAGGCTCCAACAGCAGTCGCTTCGCTCCCAAGAGCACACGCTTCCGCACCGTCTATCACCGTAGATTTCTTGCGAATGGTCCAAACCTTCGTACGGGTTTTCACCGTATCTTGAGGCGTGCTAAAGCCCTCTATCTTGCGTACGTCTTCACCATGGGGTGAAGCAAACGGCAGTACTTCGTATGAATTGGTGATCAGCAAGTCATCACGTTTCACAAATGGGCCACCCTGCCCCATGATGTAACCCATCCAATCGCCAGTATCCGCTGCTTTAAGCGTGTTGCTGACGGTAGGTTCATCTTCTGTTTTTAACCTCGCCTGGTAGCTGTTACCAATCGCTTCCATCAGCTCTGGTTTCGAGATCAATCGGCTTGGTTTAATAGGGCCGACCAAATCACGCATTAACATGGAATACAGCGTTAGTAGGTCGACACGTTGCTGCATGTACAAATATTCCATAAAGGCTTTTTTGTTTTGGTTTGCGAAACGGCGCAGCTCTCGGTAAGTGGTCACCGGAGCACCACCAAAGAATTGATACTGGCGAATACACCAACGGCTTTTCCATGCCGTCACGTTTCTGGCCATTTCCTTTACGGGCTTATCCACTTCATCCGACAGATCATCATCCATGGCATAGCCATCAATATTTTTTGAAATATACTTGGCAATGTAACCAGTGGCCGTCCCCTTCTCTGGGTCGATAAACCCAACATCGCAGCGCGGTTGATAGTCGATATTTAACGTCGTCAAACCCTGTCGATTTATCGGCCATAGTTGAACCGATTCAGGCAACTCTACCTCTGGCCTAAACTGCTTTAATGAAGATGGAAAGTGATTAGCGTAGATCTTTTTATAGACTCGGAAAGGGTTGGAAAACTCGCGTTCTTCCACATAATTAATGGCATCAAACGGCAAGCAAGGTTTGGCTTGAGTAAGCTCTTCTTTGTCGAACAGCACCGCATAGCGAATGAATATGTCTGTCACTTGCAAAGCATCTGTTGGCTTTACCCAAATCAGCATGTGCCAATGGGGCGTGCCGTCGTGATGTGGTTCGGCAACACGTACCCCAAACCAACGAATTCCCTTACGGCCTAGCTTTGCTCGAATGCGTTGCCATATGTTATTCAAGTAAGCCTGCGTTTCTTTTGGGCTGGCACCATTCCAGTGATTGATGAAGCCACCTTTTTTATAACTACTATGGTATTTAGAAGGCGCTGTTAGTGTTAGAAATAGCCCTTGTAAGCCAAGTTCGTTGCCAATGTCTTCGCACCCACGGCAACGGGCCATGAGTTCATGTCGCCGAATCGCAGGGTTTGAGATACTTTTCTTAACCGTATCCCACATTCCCACTACTTCTTCTGTCTCTTCATCAAAGAGCTCAGATTGCTTCATGAATTCGTAATTACGCTTTTGCTGCTCTTGGTGCTCACGAATACAATTCCAACTCGCATAGGGGGACGCCTTTGCAGACACCTGCCCCATAGCAATCGCTAAATGCTCGCGCATAATTTTACGAATCGCCCACAAGCGCCCAAACCACCACTTTTCATCAATGAGTTTAGAGACATCTTGTGCAGCACTTATCGCGGTTTGTTGTACGTATTTACGGGGGATTTTCACCCCAAATTGTTGCGCGAATTGGGCAAGTTTTTCGTACCCTTCCACCTCAAGAATGAACGGGTCATTTTCAGTGCGCTGTTCATTAATGGCATCAACATCGAGCTTCGCCAGCTGGTCGCCAATATGCTGCACCTTGGCGATCACAATCTTACCGATTTTGAAGGCCATCTCTTTCACTTCATCCGATTCTAACTCGGCAAGAATACGGCTTTTCACTGGCTTGCGTGTTTTCTCTGCCTGCTCAAAATCAAACCCCATTTGAGGGTGCTGAACATCAAGATCACTTTGCTTAGTGCTGCTCAATTCTTCACTGAACAAAGCAATCTTTTGTGTGGTGGGAAGTCGTTTGTATTGCTTCAAAACCAGCAATACTCGTTGCTTCGCTGGCATCAGCTTTTTATTTATGAATGTGTTGGCTACCTTGCGCCCTTCTTTTTCAAAAATACGCGTATAGCGAGTAGCAAAGTACTTGGTTAAATAGGCAGGAACGTTTTCGAATTGCTGTGACGTCCAGTGATAATCATCTGGGCTTGTGTCGTAAAGAATACGTTGAATAACAGATAAATCGTCTGGCTCTACCTGAACAGGTTGAAAGCCATGAGGAATACAAGCATTCCCCCCATCAATTGGTGAAAGGGGGGAGTTATAAGGAAGGTCGAACCGTTCTATTTCGACAGGTTCGGTTAGGTAACCCACTAACATTCATCCATGAAATCTGCTGGGTTACGGGTGATTTTAAGTTGTACTTGAATCGTGTCTTTACCAGAAAGCAATGTTCCAAGTAGTACCTCGTTATCTGGGTGGTGACCTTCCAACATTTCAGTCAGTAAGGTTTGAATATATTCCGGTGCTTCGGCAGCCACTTTGATTGCTTCACTCATGCCGCCACCTCATGCCCTGCGGAAACAATATGGCTCAAACCTTGAGGCATATCGAAACGGTTACCGTTATCCCAAATGAACCAGGCGTATTCACACGAATCTGAACCACCACCCACAAAACGTGGGCGAGGCACAATGATTGGGCACTTTGGCGGAAAGCCGATTTCGAACCAGAAAGGAAGGCGCTTTTTTGAACCTAAATAGTTCACACGTTGTAGGTATGCCATAGTGCCGTTTGGTGCTAACTCACTTAGGCTCTTGCGAATGAATTCCTCCGTTAGTGAAAACGGAGGGTTAGTAATGATCACGTCTTGAGTGCCAAACTCAGTAGTGAGGTAATCAATACCCTTTTCGATTTCAGCAAATGACTTTTGGCTCTGTGGCAAAGCTATCTTGTCGAAGATCGCGCCTGTACCGTAACAAGGTTCTAAAAACTTGTCCGTTGGGCGAAGTGCCAACTTAGCCATAAGCGCATCAACAACTTCTGGCGGCGTTGGGTAAAGTTCGCGTGGCTGTACTTTTCCGTTTGTTGAACTCATGACTTATCCCCTATTCCCCAATCACTGCCAAGCAGTACTTCTCGAACTGAAAAAGTGCTTCGTCGTCCCAGTGGCCTAAGTCACGTAGGGCGAGCATTTCAATAAACAGGCGGCGGTTGTTCATATCTAGCTGTGACCAATGGTGTAGCTGTGGTTTCGCGTTCTCACTTTGGCAAGAGCGATACCAGCTCACGTAGTGATGCGCAAAGAAGACACAAGCGCGGTCGCCTTGCATGGCTTGTTTGATGTCGGCCAACACACCTTCTTGTGGTCGATGGGTTTGAACGGGGGTAAGTTTCTTCGCAATAGCATCGAGTTGGATGAGCATTTCATGCTGCTGCTCAGTGCTGCTGTTCTCGAACCTTGCCGAAATTTGCTCAAATGACGTATTGAATAGATGGATTTCAAAATCACTCATGCCACTTCCTCCGCTTCTTTTTCATCGCGGATCTGTGCAACTCTCTCAATAATCTTGTCTTCAATGGCGAGTAAGTCTTCTAGTGCTTCTTCGCTATCAAGCAACACTAAGTTGTATGCGTGATGAGTGGTGTTCTCTGAAAACAGGATGATATTCATCAACTTCATTTTTGATGAATACTCGATTCGAATGCTCAGCACGTCTGAACAATCTATGGCTAAGGCATACAAACTATTGATAGTGGATAAGATCGCTCTCTGAATAGCGACTTTTGATAAGGTATTGTTCATCTTCTATGCTCCTACGCTAAGACGAAAAAAACGCCCCCTTTCGAGGGCAAAGGACACTGGCTAGGGTGTTAATTGGTACTGCTGAACTGGTAGTGTTTTAGGCGGCGGACATCGCCGAGTTTCTTATCAAATCCCACCACGATTTCTTTTAAGCACTGCATTCCGGTGCGGATTTTCTGCAGCTCTAAATCATTGAAAGATTCAAAACGTCGTTGGTAGTCTTTTGCGGGTAAGCCGCCAGCTATTAGCACTAGGCCGCGAGTTTTATCCGGCATATTGTTGAACACCTTTTTCAACTTACGACGCGTCGCTTCACCGTTAAAAAGGGACTTACAAGCCGCAATGCTTTCCAATGCATTAGGGGCTGTGGGCTGCGCAATTTGCTGTTGTTTAATTTGTTCTCTTGCTAGCTGACTCATAAATCCTCCTTGGAATATGGGCGCTGATTTTAATATCCAGATCAGCAACTGGTTGTGTAGAAGTGCGACCCAATACACGGTAGGATAGTTATTGCGATCCAATAACTAAGTAGGAACTAACATGGGAAACCCAGATAAATTTAAAGACCATCGACCACCTAAACCAACTCCTCCAAAAGAGGACCGTAAATAACGCAAAGGACGACAAAAATGACGCGACATGATCAAGAGTTCCAAGTTGAATACGCTTACTGGCTTGAACACATGCTTAATACGTTTTGGCGCCGAGTAGATGCATGCATCAACATCGCACTTATCGTACTGGGTACATCGATTGCAGCTACGCTGAACATCGATATTTTCATTGGCTTGAGTGTCGCGATACTGGCTGCAATAAATGTTGTTATTCAGCCATTGCGCAAAGCGATATCCGCAGATACTCAAGCGAATAAATACAGTGAAATACTGGCCACAATGCATACACTCAAGGACAACGAGCTTGGTAACCACATCGCTGCGCTCCGCGAAACCAACAGTGAACAAGTTGGTATGTTGATCCCACTGGCATTCAATCGCGCGGCTATTAAGATGCAAATGACGCCTAACTATGAATACACATTGGTCAACAGAGCAGCAGGTCATTTCATCGGCGACACTCCTACAAATAAGGTCTAAGTTCATAACCTCTCCTAACCCAAACCTGGGATTGCTGCACCGTTGGCAATAAAGTCCACGCCCATGCTTAACATTGGGGAAACGCCTGAAGTGCGGTTTTCGATATCGTTGATAAGAAGCACAAGGTTGCCGATGCCAGCTTGTGCTTTTTTAATGAGTGACTGTTTATGAGTGCGTGATAAACGTGGGCCATTGCCGTGTTGCAATGCCCAAGTAGACAGTTCGCCAGCATTGGTGCTGTGCGTGAGCACTCTTTCTACAATGCTTTGCGCGTGTTCGGCGCTTTCAATGGGGGCGGTGACAACGTCTAGCCCAAGCAAAAGACTATTGATAAGGGTGTAGTTGCCACTCACTTTAGAAATGGCGACCAGTTCTACGGGTTTTAGAACATGGGGCTGATCAGGATTCAGCTTATTGCGAAGCATACCGGGCTGCATTTTTAGCTTTCTGGCGATCGCTTCCATGTTCTCTTGTCTCGCGAATGAGAAACAAGCCTCGTCAAATGACTTTTGTTTGGACTCACAGAATCCGTACATTGAGTTGTTTGCGTCCATAGCCAATACTCAAATGAAGAAAGGGACGAAAACGAATAGCCAACCAACGACATTGAGCCAAATTGGGCATTCGTTTGGATAGCTTTCTTCCCAAGACTCACTTTGCGATTGCAGCAAAGTGGGTTTGGTTTTAAGGGTGGTGAGAAAGCTCATACTTCTTGCTCCGCAGAACGCTCGAACACTTTCACTAAGTTGATGAGCACGGAGCCTTTCTCGCCATGTTTAGGAAGAATTGGGATTTCGCCACGGGCTATTGCCCTATCAAGTGACGATGTAGACCAGCCAGTACGTCTAATAAACTCTTTTTTCGTACAAAAAGGTGCGTCTAACGCTATTCTGAGACTTGCCATAAGTGGTATCCTACGTGTTTGAGATTGTTTTTGATGCTCAATGATGAGACATGGAAGCATTTAATCGTTTACAAGCTTAGTTTTGATCTCAAATACGACCCAGTCAAGAATAAATCCAATTTAAGACCTCCTTTACTGAAGTTAAGGTCGAAAACAAGATCTAGATCGAATTTACGATAGGATAAATCGAAAAATGAGCAGAATCCCAGCGACAGTGCCCCCTTTTGATTACTTAGGTGGCCGCGAATTCACAGAAAAGCTTAAAGAAGTAACGGGGTGCCATAATTACAACCTACTTGCTGATTACTTTGGGATCCCAAAATCGACCTTATTAACTTGGCATACACACAACAGGACAGGTTTCGAGCTGATTATTCGCGAGCATTTGAAGTCAGGAGCATCAGTTCGGTATATGGCGCTTGGTGAAGGTGAACCTTTCGAAGGTGAACATACTGATTCTGTATCGACTGAAAGGATGCAGATATCCAAATTGTTGGATGGCGTGTTGGTAGAAAGTGGCAATATGGCGATAGACCAAGCCACTTTAGAACGCTTTAGCTTAAAAGCGTCACTGACTCAAGTGGTTGAGGATGATGCTGGTATCTATTACATCAACCAAGAATCAACCGACCCTGTAACAGGCGACTACCTAATTGATATTGATGGGCGCTTGTCGATCAACTACCTGCAACGCTTACCAGGCAAAAAACTGGCAATAGCGTTCGGTGAATCAACTGTCGAAGTTGCAGAAGAAGACATTAAAGTTCTAGGCCGAGTGGCTATGGAAATGAAGAAGAAGTAATTCAAATTACTCTACGAAAACTCAACGTCTAACAACATTACTTAAAGGCTAAGGTATAACTATGAATTCTGGCTCTATTATTGCTCTCGTTATTTTCTTTTTACCCTTGTTATTACTTCTAATTACTTGGGTACGAGGGAAGAGTAAACGAAAAGCATTCGAAGCAAAGCTTGCAGAAGCTGACAAATTAATCGAACAGGGTTTTGCTAAAGCGGCAGAGCTTGAAGCAGAACGAGACGGCCTCACCACCAAATACAGCCCTATATTAGATATAGAAAAACACGCTGCCGAGCTACTTGATGAAGTTGAGGAAGATGCTGCCTCTAAACGTGATATGGCTTTAAAGCTAGTCTCTGATGCAGAAGTCGAAGCAGAAGACATTCGACAAGAAGCCAAATCTTTACGTTCAGAAGCAACACTTCGCGTCAAAGATTCAAAAGAAAAGGCTGAAACCATTAAGAATGACGCTCGTGAAGAAGCGTCGAAAGTCATTAGCTTCGCACAAGCTCAGGCTAAGGAAATTGCAGGTGATGCCTATGAAGCTAAAGCCAAAGCTGATTCCTACGAGAAAGCTATCCGTGCAATGCGAAATACCATTGATGGTTACAAAGATGATTACATTATTCCCAATCATTCCGTACTCGACGACTTGGCCGATGAGTTTGGGCATAAAGAGGCAGGCGAAGAACTAAAAGCATCTCGAAAACGCATTAGAGAAATGGTGAAAGATGGTCATGCTGGCGCATGTGATTATGCTGAAATGAACCGAAAAACATACGCTATTCACTTCGCTGTGGATGCATTTAACGGCAAAGTAGACAGTGCACTATCGAAAGTTAAACATGACAACTTTGGTAAAATTAAACAAGAAATCATCGATGCATTCGCTCTCGTCAATCATAACGGAGCCCCATTTAGGAATGCTCGTATAAACCAAGAATTTTTAGATGCTCGCCTTACTGAATTAAAATGGGCAGTTGCTACATTTGAATTGCGGAAAATAGAAAGAGAAGAACAAGCCGAAATCAAAGCACAAATTCGTGAAGAAGAACGTGCTATCCGTGAGATGGAAAAAGCACGAAAAGAGGCAGAGAAAGAAGAACGACTCCTCCAAAAAGCACTTGAAAAAGCACGTTCTGAACTTGCCGACGCCACTGAAGAACAAAGAGCGCAGTATGAAGCTCAATTAGCAGAGCTCGAAACAAAACTGCATGAAGCAGAAGAAAAAGGCCAACGTGCATTGTCTATGGCTCAGCAAACCCGCCGTGGGCATGTTTATGTCATTAGTAATGTGGGTAGCTTTGGAGAAGAAGTATTTAAGATTGGTATGACTCGCCGATTAGAGCCAATGGATCGAGTTAAAGAACTTGGTGATGCATCCGTCCCATTCTCGTTTGATGTTCACGCAATGATTTACAGCGATGATGCACCAACTCTAGAGAAAGAACTTCATAGACGTTTTAACTTACAGTCAGTCAACAAAGTCAACCCGCGTAAAGAGTTCTTTAAAACAACTGTATCTGAAGTTAAACAAGCGGTTGAACAGCATGGTGTTTCTGACGTTTATTGGACATTGAAAGCAGAAGCCGCTGAATACCGTGAAAGCTTGGCTATTGAAAAAGACCTGCAAGTAGAAGTTGCTTAATTATCCGTTAGAGTGGTTGTAAGATCACTCTAATATAGTGCGAAATATGACCTTAGTTGAACTTTAACATCCTAGTACCAAGAATTTAAGTGCCCCTTTTTAGTATCCTTTAGAGTTTAGTTGGGATGTTTATCAGGTACAAAGATTGGTAATAGCGTTCGGTGAGTCTACCGTCAGAGTTACAGAAGAAGACAGATAATTCAGATATGAAAAAAAACTTACAACAGCTAGATCGAGAAAACGCGAAAAGGTACTTGAAACCTCGTAGTTCATCTAAAAAGCCCCAATCAATATTTGCTGGTATTGGCATTAAAGAGCTATCTAAATCTCAAACAATTAATACATTATTTGGTAAGCCTATACTCCCTGTCCCTAAGTATTTGGACCTTTCAATCGACGGGTTCTCAGATGAATTACTTATATTCTTTACTTTATTTGAAAACTTATTGACAGAACACAGCCATATTTATTTGTCGTTCAAAGAAACAAAAAAAGTAAGACTCCCAATGTTTTTAATGATAGTTTCGCTTCAAGAGAAATATGGAGCAAAAGTATCAATTATCTGGGCTGAGTCTGACCATAAATCCGTCAATAGATCTATCATAGAAGCTGGTGCTTTTGACAGCGCAAGTCTACGTAGATCAACTCTCTTAGATAGTAGTGATTCTCGAATCCCAGTAATCAGCGGAAGTAATGCAGAGTTTGTTGACTTCCCAGATGTACTTGTAGATGCCATTCGAGACAAGTACTACGATGGCAATATACCAATTAAAGTAGAAGAAAAAATTTCACAAGCAATCACGGAAACTCTGGAAAACGTCGGACGCCACGCCTATCCTGAGGAGGATAAAGCTATAAACAAAAAATGGTGGCTAATTTGTTCTGTCGGACAATCTGATTATCATTCGGATGATAAATACATGTACTTAGCTATCTATGATGCAGGAAGAGGCATTCCTTCATCTTTTCCTGATAGTCCTGTTTTTCAGAATCGAGTTAGGAAACACTACCCTAAAGAATATGATTCGTTGATTCACGGTGATGTAACTGGTAAAAGTAAACGTAACGCTATTGTAGGACTTGCACGAACAATGAAGTCTTATGTTACGCCCTTTAGGGATATGATAGGGGATTCGGGTCTAATTTACGCATCAATGATGCAAGATCTAACAAGGCTAGACGATGAAGACCACGGTCAAGGCAGTAAATCGATCAAGGATGTCATAACTAACGATACAGACAGTAAGTTGCTAGTATTCAGTAACAAAGGCTGTTATCAATATAATAAGGGGCATAGTGAAGAGCATTCACGAGTTGAACATTCACATGAATTGCCTGGCACAATGCTACAATGGAGTATTAATTTAGATGAGCTCGATTAGAGAAATCAAGTTGGTCGATGAGTTTCACCCTCGTCCTAAAGGAAGATATGCAACAGACGCGCCTGGTTGCGAGCTGACTGCGGGTGAAGTATTCAGAAAAAACATACTTGTCGATGCAATAAGAGAGCACGACAAAGTGATTGTAGATTTAACAGGCTACAATCGATATGGACGTTCATTTCTGGCCGAAGCATTTGGTGGACTGATTTCCAGGGAGCATTTAACTAAAGCTGATTTGGACGCTAAGCTAGTTGTTAAGCACGACACAAATCCAAATTTCATCGACCTCGTCAACGATCGAATTGAAGCGGCAGAAGCAAAGCGTATTCAAAATGGGTAATGGCTTTGTATTTGAATGGGTGTTTATTAGTTGGATAATATCGCTCTTTATCCATCACCATAACGTGAAGCGAGTTGCGATTCTAAATCACAAAGATACCCTTGTTGATGCGCTAACTTCCATATCAGACCTATCATGGCTAAATACTGACGATGATTCTTTCTATCAAGGTGAAAGATATAACACTAAAATTGAAAGTGTTTTTTGGAAACTAAAACAGCTTAATACTCTAGCGTCATGTGAATTAGCCCCTCAAGAAACTTTGAACAAACTGTATGATTTTGATATCGAAGAGTTCGTTGATAAAGATACCAACGATAGCAAACGAGGCTCACTGAAATTCAACCTTCAAGAAACATGTGACACAATAATTAGTGAGATTGAAACTAATCACTTTAACAAAGTGCTAAAACCAAAGACATACATTCTATGGTCTGCTAGACATTCAATCGCAGGGGCTTCATTTGGCCTACTCCTTGTCTACTTATTCATTCAAGTTATGTCCTTTTTATTCAGTTAAGCTATGTCTGTCCGCAATCTAACAGACGGCAACAAAAAGCCATGGCTCTGCGAGTGTTACCCGCAGGGCCGTAAAGGTAAGCGTATTCGCAAGCGCTTCGCCACTAAAGGTGAGGCACTTGCTTTCGAAAAGTTCACCATGCAGGAAGTGGATGACAAACCTTGGCTGGGTGATAAGAAGGACTTACGCACACTTCATGACTTACTTGAGCTGTGGTACAAGCTTCACGGCCAGCACTTAAAATCTTCGGTAAAACTGTACCCTCGCCTCTGCACCATAGTGGAAGAACTGGGGAACCCTTTTGCTATCCAGTTCACGGCCAAAGACTTTGTTCACTGGCGTTCTAGCAGAAAAGCAAAACACAGGCACACGGGGGCGGATACAGGTAAGTTGATATCCGCACCCACCAATAATCTTGATTTAAGATGCTTACGTGCTGTGTTCAATGAACTCATTTCCCTTGGCGAGTGGACGCAACCCAACCCACTGACTGGCGTTAAGCAGATCCCCGTGACGGAATCTGAAATGGGCTTCTTCTCAGATAAGGATATTACTGCGCTTTTTGGCAGGATCAGTAAAAGCAAACGCGCCAAAGAATACGAGCTGGTCTGTAAAATTTGCTTATCTACAGGCGCCCGAATTTCAGAAGCTAATAATCTTCGTGTATCGCAGGTTACTAAATTCAAAATCACATTTCTGGATACCAAGAGCAAAAAGAACCGCACGGTGCCTATCACAGAGAAGCTCTATAATGAACTGGTAGCGTTTGAACCAACGGGCGAAAAGGATAGGTTATTTAAATGCTGCCATCACGGCGTTGCGTTTTTAATTAACCAAACGTTTCCAGACTTACCGGATGGACAGAATACCCACGTCTTTCGTCATACCTTTGCAAGCCGATTTATGGAGGCGGGAGGAAACATTTTGGTACTGCAAAAAATCCTTGGTCACAGTGACATCAAAATGACGATGCGTTATTCCCATTTCTCGCCTGATCACCTCATTCAGGCAGCGGAATTAAACCCCATTTCTAGTTTGGGATTGTAGCCATAAACCTAACGAAAAATGGCGACAAAATGGCGACAGATTTTCTGAATACTGGTCATTATTGAACAATACTGACAAAACAGGCAAACAGTAAAGCATTGAAATAGCTACGGAACCCTTGATTTTACTGACTTCAGGAAATGGCTGCGTATTACACTAAGTAAGCAGCACAAGATAAATAAAAAAACACCCGCTAAGCGGGTGTTTTTTTATGGATGCTGATACGCGTTATTCTAGCGTTTCCATCGGCGGTATTACTTCTACAGGTACACCGTTTTGTGCTAACACAACGGCCTTAGCCACTCGGTCAGAGACACCATACTCTTCGATCCACCATTCAAGCTCCTGCGGTATCGTCATCGCCTTTTTTGTGCCATCACTGCGAGTTAACGGCTCGTGAGCCTCAATGAATACACTTCTGTCAGGCTCCAACGCGACTTTAATCGGCTCGTCAATCACGCGCACTTGTAACCCAACCTTGGCCTGATGAAACAACCAATCGATATCTTTAGGGTCCATGCGAATACAGCCTGCGCTCACCCGTAAGCCAATACCAAAGTCTTTGTTGGTACCATGGATAAGATACGTCCCGGTACCATAAGCTAAACGCATCGCATAGTCCCCCAGCGGGTTTTCAGGACCTGCAGGTACGACTTTAGGTAACTCGACACCTTTTTCTAAATAATCTTTCCTGATTGAATTTGGCGGCGTCCAAGTTGGGTTCTCTCTAAGCTGACTGATCTTGGTCGTCATTTCTGGTGTATCTTGTCCAATACGCCCGATACCAACCGGAAAAATATGCACAATATTCTTCTCAGGTTCAAAGTAATACAACCTTAACTCTGCAAGGTTAATGACGATGCCTTTGTGCTCAACCTGAGGCAGTATGGTTTGACTTGGAATGGTCAACACATAGTCTTGTGGCGGCAAAAACGGGTCGACCCCCTTGTTGGCTGCCATTAAAGACAAAAAACCGACATCGTAGTGCTTCGCGATGTCTGACATTGTCTCACCTTCAACGACACTATGATAATTGATGGTCCCGACAAGGTTACTGCCATCTTCCGGCAGCTCATATGTCGCCGCATTTACCCACTGCGAGAAGCCTAGGCAAGCCGCTAAAATCGTCCTACGATACATCAATGTTGATCCTTTGCTTCTTTATATACGCTTAAGGTTATCTCTCTTTGTGTCTTGTGATCAACTATAGGTTCCGGATAATCTAAACTTTGAAACGATGCCCACTTCCAAGGTTGATGGATATAACGATTGGGCACGTCCGATAATTCAGGGATCCATTGACGAACAAACTCGCCATGGGCATCAAAGCGCTCTCCTTGACTAATCGGGTTGAAAATCCGGAAGTAGGGCTGACCATCGCATCCTGTTGACGCGCACCATTGCCAACCGCCATTGTTGGAAGCCAAATCGCCATCAATAAGCTTTGACATAAAGTAAGCCTCTCCTTGGCGCCAGTCGATGTGAAGATCTTTCACTAAAAAACTGGCGACAACCATTCGCAATCGATTATGCATCCAGCCCGTGGCATTGAGCTGTCGCATCGCAGCGTCAACAATCGGGTAACCGGTCTGGCCAGTCGACCAGCAAGAGAAGTAATCCTGACTTCCTTGCCAAACGAGGTTTTTTTCCCACGGCAGATACCCCTCGTGCCGACTGAGCTTGGGCTCAAAGTGAAGTAAATGTTGATAAAACTCTCGCCAGATAAGCTCACTTAGCCAGATCTCAGCCCCCGCGGAAAGCGCCTCGCCTTTCGCATCGTAATAAAGACGTGCGACACACTGTCTAACGGATAAAGCCCCAATCGCGAGATAAGGACTCAACTGACTGGTCCCGTCTATTGAAGGAAAATCCCTGTCGTTATGATAGTCAGCGACCCTATCGTGGCAATATTCTCTTAGCCTTTGAATGATGTCATCCGTCTCTACAGGCCAATCCTGGCTGCTGACACGTGGGTAACTAAACGGACGAGTTGGTGAAAACTGATGTGGCAACGGAATATCGACAGCCACTGATATCGCCGGTTTTTGTATTACAGGTAGCGTAAACTGCGATTTCCAAGCGTTTTTAAATGGGGTAAACACTTTGAAGTTCTTCCCCTGTTTATTTAAAACCGTACCTGGACGCAAAACACATTTGTCATCAAATGTTATTAATTTTTTACTTATGCTTTTTAAACGAGCGGCCAAATCTAAGGTTCTTTGTATCTCGTTGACTTCATGATCTAAATTCATGAATACACTGTCAATCTCTAACTCTTCGAGCGTATTGATTATCCAGTCGTTGGCAGTATCGAAATCTTCGCACTCGTGATAAAGCAGAGGAATATTCAAAGCGTCGAGGTCCCTGCTCAACACCGTTAAGCGGCGATACACTAGATCGGCTTGAATGGGCGCGAGATCATGTTGCTGCCACTGTTGAGGCGTCGCAATAAACAAACCGACAACCGGGGTTTCCCCATCGATGGCGTTGATAAGTGCCGTGTTATCTACGGTTCTCAGATCACGATTAAACAGCACGAGTTTCTTCATCTTAGTTTCTCTTAATTTGGCTTAAAGGTGATCAGATTAAAAGGTCAATGACTGGCGACACATGGATCTGGGTATCGCGATATTCACGTTGTTCTCGTATCACGGCCAGATGCTTTTCCGACAACGATTTCTCAGCAAACACGTGAACGTGCTGGAAGTTCATCATTATCTCGTCATTGAATAAAGCAGCGATCTCATCCACGCCATCTAAAAATGTCACCGCAATACCCTGTTCAACTAAATTGGCGTAATAAAACCATGCAAACACATTCCCAACGCTGTCCATGTTGATGAGCAAGCATTTGCTTGTTAACGATTTCTTCGATTCAGCTTGAATCATCAACATTAATCGGTTTATCAACGTTGTCCGAAATAGAGCAAGCTGCAAAGAACGCAGCCCTGCTTTAACAAAATCGATCGCGGACAGTACGGGCAACACAAATTGTGTTTCTACAACCGCTAACGGGTATTCTTTCAAAACATAACTAATGATTCGGTCTGTTTTACTGCCATCTAAAAGACTCAACGCTTCGAGTACATGCTCCACTTCGTCAAGTTGAACCGATGTGGTTTGCTCCGTCAGTAACGTATTGGAATCGATCAGTGATTTCACCTTGCCAATGGAAACCCCTTTCGCCAACCAACCTTGTACGCATTTTATCTTTTCGATATCACTTTGCGTGTAGAGTCGGTGACCTTTATCCGTACGCTCTGGCTGGATTAAGTTGTAACGCCTTTGCCAAGCTCTTAGCGTCACTGGTTTTATGCCAGTAATATCAGCCACTTCCCGAATCGCATAGCATGTTTCTTTAGAGGCCATAACGTAACCGCATTTCTTCTGGGTGCGGCTGTAGAAAGCGCTGTTGCGCTAGGTAATCATCTGGGTAGGCCCTGAGGTAATGCTTGATCAATGTGAGCGGTGACAGTAACGGTAAGACACCAGTGCGATAGTCATCAATCACTTGTGATAGCTCACGCTTCTCATCTGCGTTCAAAGACCGTTTAAAATACCCTTGAATATGCATCAGCACATTGGTCACATTCTTTCTACTTGCCCTGTGTTTCAAGCCGTCCATCAACCCCTGACGGTATTGCTGATAAAAATCACTGGGCTCAAGTTCGTTTTGATGTGCGACTAAACGCCCTAATGATTTATAGGCACTCGGGTTATGCGCCATAAGTGTTAACTTGTAACGAGAATGGAAATCAACAATTTTCCCTGGCGTAGGTGCGCCCTGCATGGATTGATAAAAATCATTTAACCCAAAGACTCGAGAAATAAAGTTCTCCTTCAACACCGGATCATTGAGTCTTCCATCTTCCTCAACAGGTAACCAAGGCATTTTCTTCATCAAGTGCTCTGTGTATAGACCCACGCCATTTGTTTTGGCGTGACCGACGGTATACACCTTTACCCTTTCCATGCCACAACTTGGAGATTTAGCGCAAACGATGTAGCCACACATTTCAGTGTCTTCTAACTCTGCCACTTTTTGATGGGTATAAGTCAGCATTCCGTCGGTATAATCTTTCGTAGCGTCCTTCGTTTCAACCAAGCTGATGCGTTCTTCATTAGACATAAGGCGTATGGTTGGCCTTGGTACAGGTAACCCCATCCCAACTTCTGGACACACCGATACAAATGAAAAATAGTCCCTTAGTTCCTTATTCACATAGGTACTTTGTTTATGCCCCGAATCGTATCGTACTTTTTCTCCCAATAAACAAGAACTGATACCCAGCGTGATTGGTTGCTCATCCATTTGCGGTTCCTCGTTGTACAAAAAATGGTTATGTATAAGGAATAGCACAACCTGATAAGTGATACAAAAAAATAATCTGTACAATATTACGAGCGACTCAGCCACAAGTTCACTCTTCAGAAAAATTATTGATGTGTGCAAACCATTCTGCGAGTAAATCGATTGCTTAACAACTTTCAACACATTTAGTTATCATTGTGTGGCTATCTGTAGTTTTCACGAAAAAATGTGATTTAAATCGCATGTGAGCCTTTAAAATACGGGTAGTATTCGTTTTAACAAAGAACGAAGCGTTCAACAGAATTAGTTAAAATATTAGGAGCAATACGATGGCTACCCCTCATATCAACGCAAACCCGGGTGATTTTGCTGAAACAGTCCTGATGCCAGGTGATCCACTTCGCGCTCAATATATCGCTGATACGTTTTTAGACAACGTAGAAAAAGTGTGCGATGTTCGTAACATGTTCGGTTACACCGGTACCTACAAAGGACAACGCGTTTCTGTGATGGGTCACGGTATGGGTATTCCGTCTTGCTGCATCTACGTCCATGAACTTATCAAAGATTTTGGCGTTAAAAATGTAATTCGAGTAGGGAGTTGTGGTGCAGTACGCGATGACGTCAACTTAATGGACGTCGTTATCGGTATGGGAGCTTCTACAGACTCTAAGGTTAACCGTATCCGTTTTAACGATCATGACTTCGCTGCGATTGCTGATTTTGGTTTATTAGAAGAAGCCGTCAAGCAAGCTCGCGGACAAAATGTTCCGGTTAAAGTCGGTAATATTTTCTCAGCAGACCTTTTCTATACGCCAGAAGCCGATATTTTCGACAAGATGAAACATCTAGGTATTTTGGGGGTTGATATGGAAGCGGCCGGTATCTACGGCGTCGCGGCTGATTTAGGTGCGAAAGCGTTGACGATTCTGACCGTGTCAGATCACATCATCCGTGGCGAGAAACTGAGCTCAGAAGACCGTCAAAAATCGTTCAACGATATGATGACTGTCGCGCTAGAAACCGCGATCAATATTTAAGTTTACGAAGCCAGTTCAATGCCTGAAGTTGAACTGGCTTTTTATCAAACCATAGGGGGTGAACGTGTCAGAAGGCAAGTTGCCGCGGGCCGCAAATGGGTTACAGCTCAATTTTTGTAAAACATTGGCGTGTGATAATTTTGGACAAAGTGATGCAAGTTTGTATATTTTGCAGCACAGTAATCCCAAGCGACCTGCGATGGTGTGCCGTGAATGTGGTGCGTTTCCCCCCCTACTTAACAACCAAGAGGTCCTCTCCGAGCTAAAGCGATTGCAATTGGCTCATGATGATGGACTCCCTTGCTGCAAAGATGCGCAATGTGAGCACTTTGGCATGTCCGTTTATACCCATAAGGAGCGTTATCATGCCTTTGGGTTTAGTGGCGATCGTCAGCGTTATCGATGTAAGCAATGCCAAGGCACATTTGTCGATAAGTGGTCGGGCACGAATAAAAAGACCTTGATACAAGAAGCATTACTCGCACTTTTATTTACTGGTTATTCCGTCAGAGAGATTTGCCGAAAGCTCGACATTAACCCCAAAACGTTTTACGACAATATCGACCAAATTGCGAGTCGATGTCGTAGGAAACTTGCCAACATTGATGCTCGCTGGCTGAACCATGCCAGTCACTATGAGCTTGCCTCAAACTATCAAAGTCTCCAAAAGAGCAGTAACAACGGGGTATTTTGGTTTGTCACTTGTGAAGCCAATTCGGGCTATGTGCTATGCCAACACACCAATTACACCGCGCAAACCAAATCTAGTAGTAACCTTGATCATGATGCTTATCAGCAGAATTCACAGTTCTTGCCGAGTAGCTATCAGGCTGAAAATTATTCGGAGAACAAAAGCTTTACTGGGAATGACACAACAAAAGAACACAGCGGTTTCAGCCTCAAAGAGCGAATCGATATTAATTATCAAAATATTCTCGCCAGAAGTAATGTCGAAGACCCCCTTGGTAATTTCTCTACCTTTAACTATCCAAATACTGGGACATTAATTCGAGCGCCGTACACCTCTTACGCACATTATCTACTCATCTCTGAGATGATTGGTGACCAAAAGCCACTCACTATTTATATGCCCCAAGATCCCCTTTTGCGCTCGGCAGCCCTAACCGTCTACCTTGAACGTATCCATCAAAACAATATTGACCTAATGTATGTGTTGCAAGACCCTCACTGGGACAACAGCGGTCAATCAAAAACGACGGATATAGCACTAATGGGTTGGTGGCGGGACCGATGGACCATTGCTCATCAAGACAATGGAGCCAGCAAGGGACTCTGTTACCTATCGGGGAATGATTCTTTCGCTAGTAACGCCGACGTTTTCAGTCATGATAGCCATAACGATAGCTGGTTAAAGACGGCATCTATTCAAAGTGCATTATTTTATCAAAATCGATTCCAATTGCTGTTTGAAAGCTTTATTAACGAGCCAAGGCGAAAATTACGCCCCAACGGCATTATGCCTTTACTCGACATATTCCGAGCTTGGCATAACCTATGTTATCAAGATAAACAGGGGCTCACCGCGGCTCAACGATTAAACATTTGCCAAACCCCAATGACGCTAAAACAGCTACTTGAGTAATAATAAAATTCTGACGTCATCGACTATAGAAAAAATAAAGAAATCCCTAATAGGGCGAATAACGTACCTATCACACTTCGGCGGCTAACCCGCTCTCCCCTTACTGCATAAATAATAAGTATAAATAGTGGACTGGTTGCGATAAGTGTCTGCGCCACTGCTGGGTTGGCGTGTTTTAACGCAATTTGCTGCAACCACAATGCCAGAAATGTTCCGACAAATATTGCCCCAAGCAGCCACGTCCATTGTCGTCGAGACATCGTTTTGCTGCGGGCTAGGATACTAGAAAAAGGTTTTTTCTCTATAAAAGGGATAAATATCACAACAGCCAGCACCCCAATAGTCAGTCGAATAAACGCCCCAAGCAGTGGGGGTAAATCACCTTGTACTAACGCGTAATGGGAAATCACGACCCCAGATGCTTGGCATATACTTGCCACCAGCCCAAAACCAATACCCGCCATATCATTTGCACGGTCTGCCTGAGTGGGTTGAAATACGACGAAAGCAACAGCAACGGTTGTAATCACTACCCCAAGCCAACTTTGTAGTTGCAATGTCACTCCTAAAAAAAGCAGCATTAGCACACCAGAAAGTGGCGGTGCAAGTGACTCTAATAATAAGGTTTTATTCGCACCAATCCGTTTTAACGCCGCAAAATACGCACTGTCGCCAATCGCAATGCCAACGACACCAGAAATCCCCAGCACCCATAAATACTGAGGCTCGATACTCAATGTTGGTGCAGGCATAAGTGGCAAGACCATTGCCATCATTAGCGACGCGATCACACCTTTGATAATATTTAGCTGCAAAGCAGAAAAGTGGTGACTGAACTGACTATAAATCCACGTCGCCAATGCCCAGACTATTGCGGCTCCAATCGCCGATAACTCCCCCACAAACATTAACTCTATCCTTAATTTATTATCACAAACCCATTGATTAACTTACTCATATAACAAATACTTAACCTAACACTGTGCGCCATTCTGGCTAACATCACCTTCAAACAAGGATGAATTATGTTTCTTGATTACTTTGCATTAGGGCTACTGGTTTTTGTAGCACTTGTGATCTTTTACGGAATTATTGTTATTCACGACATCCCTTATGAAATATCAAAAGAGCGCGATCATCCACATCAGGATGCCATACATGTCGCGGGTTGGGTAAGTTTATTCACACTTCATACCATTTGGCCATTTTTATGGATTTGGGCAACATTGTGGCGCAAAGAACGCGGCTGGGGCTTTCATAAGCTCGAAGAAGAGCAGCATGACCTTCATCACCGTTTAGAAAAGCTGGTCGATCAAGTAACGAATATGGAACAAGAAATTAAGTACCTTAAGGGTAAACAAGTCGTGCAACACGCTCAATCTGTGGAAGAGGAGAAGTAATTCATGGATTTATTACTCATATTAACGTATGCCGCACTATGTATTGCCGTATTCAAGATCTTTAAGATTCCACTGAATAAATGGACCGTCCCTACTGCCGTGCTCGGCGGTGTCGTCCTGATTGGTACACTCATTTTATTAATGAACTATAACCACCCTTTTACTCAAGTCGGTGGTCAGTTCTATAGCACAACACCCATTGTTTCTAGCGTTCGAGGTAAGGTCGTTGAAGTCGATGTGATAGCAAATCAGCAGATGAAAAAGGGAGACGTCATGTTTAAAATTGACTCAATTCCTTACGAGGCTGCGGTGATTAAAGCGAAAGCAGCGCTGGCTGACGCGAACCAAGACGTTCTGCAGCTAGAAAGTGATTACAAAGCAGCGCAATCCGATACCATCAAAGCAGTCGCAGAACGCGATAAAGCTTTACGTGAATTTGAACGTTATCAAACGGGCTTTAAGAAAGGTGCCTTTACCGAGCAACAAGTGGATACTCGTCGTCAAACTTACAAAGCAAACCAAGCCTCACTTGAGGCATTTGAGGCCAAAGAAGAAAGCGCAAGACTCGGCTTTGAATCGCAAATTTTTGGAGAGAACACCACCGTAGCTCAGCTAAAAGCAGACCTTATTCAAGCCGAGTTTAACCTTCGCGAGACCGTGGTACTTGCTCCCACTGACGGCTATGTCACTCAGTTGGCATTAAGACCCGGAATGATGGCGGTACCATTACCACTCGTGCCTTTAATGACGTTTGTGCATACCGAAGAGAATTTTTTCGTTGGCGCCTTTAGACAAAATTCACTGCAAAGGCTTAAGCCAGGTTTTGAAGCCGAATTTTTGTTCAGAGCATTACCAGGTAAGGTGTTTAAAGGTAAAATAGTCGAGGTACTCCCAACCATCGCGGAAGGACAAATCAGTGCCAGCGGTACATTAAGAAATTCGCAGACCTTCAACACATCTGGTCGAGCGATGGTCAAACTGGTCATCGATGATGATATGAGCCAATATGTGCTGCCTACTGGTGCCAACGCTGAGATTGCGATTTATTCAGATAGCTTCAAACATGTATCTATCATGCGTAAAGTGCTGATCAGAATGAAGAGTTGGCAAAACTATCTTTATTTAGATCACTAACACATAACCATCTCTCACTCAGTAAGCAAAATGGCAACCTTTCGGGTTGCCATTTTTAATCATTTGGTTGGACTTGCATGTGCAATATCGGCAACGTACCCCTCACACCTTTTAAAACTCCCTCCTAAAGTCAAAGTCAAAGTCAAAGTCAAAGTCAAAGTCAAATAAATATGACAACGATCCTATTGTATTCAATTTTTATAAAAAGGCTTTTTAAAAATAGTGAACAGTGTTAAGTTACATGAATATAACAATCGTAAGCAAAGGAATATCAATGGATAAATCCACACAACCTGAAGCGGTATCTTCAGTGTTAAAAGTGTTCAATATATTAGAGTCTCTCGGTGACCAAAAAGAGATTGGTGTATCTGATTTATCTCAGCGATTGATGATGTCTAAAGCCACAACTTATCGTTTTTTGCAGACCATGAAAGGCTTAGGTTATGTCTCACAACAAGGCGAAGCTGATAGGTATTCATTAACATTAAAAATGTTTGAATTAGGGTCTAAGTCTTTGGAGTGGGTTGATTTAGTTGAACTTGCAGAAAAGGAAATGCGAGTCATTTCTGAAGAAACTAACGAGACAATCCACCTTGGCGCTTTAGATCATGGCTCCATCATTTACATCCATAAAATTGATTCCAGCCATGCGCTACGAATGCATTCAAGAGTCGGTCGCCGTAACCCTTTACACACTACGGCAATCGGGAAAGTCCTGCTTGCTGAACGTGATAACGAATCCATACGTGATGCCCTTGCCGATGTAGAGTTTGTTAAAAGTACGCCCAATACGTTAGAAAATATTGAGCAGTTGATCGATGAGCTAGCGCTTGTTAAACAACAGCACTTTGGCGAAGATAATGAAGAGCAAGAACCAGGGCTTCGCTGCATCGCCGCACCGGTGTATGACCGATTTGGTACCGTGGTGGCTGGGGTGTCAATCTCCTTCCCCACGATTCGCTTCGACGAAGATAAGAAAGAACGTTATGTGCACTTATTGCACGTAGCAGGAAAAAACATCTCCGAACATCTCGGTTTCAAAAATTACCCAATGACACTTTAATCGACACCTATGACCTTAATCGACACCTATGAACTTTAACCGACACCTGATAACGGTAGCCTTGGTTAGAGCTTGAAGATAAAGAAGTAGTCGCCAAGTTACGCCATCTTCGCTGATGGATAACTTCAGTAAAAGCAGCCGAATGTCTATGGTTTCTTTTACTGAGGGCGGCTTTAAATGAGTCAACAACTGCTATTTTACAGCACTAGATATCAGTATTTATATGCATGTGAAACGGTACCTTAGCGCTTGAGCAATTCATTTTTTCGTTGTCGCTCCCCCTGTATTCACGAATAATTGCGATGGTGTAGCGGGTGTCACCGCACACAATCCATTTCTTAGAATTTACGTCAACTTGATAAAAAACATGAGTGCCGTCATTACATTATGGCGTTTGTTTCTGACTCCTTATCAATGACCAATAGTGCACAAATCTATTGGCACAGCCTGTTAGCTAAACATAAAAAAAGAGACACCATTTATCAATGGTATCTCTCTAGCGGGCTCAAATAAGTGTTAAATAAGCAGCACTAAAAACTAGTCGAGAATTGCACGCACGAAGGCTTCAATATCTTTATCTTGGCAATGTTCAAAAAAGCACTGCTGGAATCGCGCACCACTCACTGCCGTTTTAACAAGTTCAGGATCAATCGCTTTCAATGTATCCAAATAGTTTTCTTTAATAACCGCAGCTTTAACATCGGTCAATAGGCTTGCATTTCGTTGTTGTGGTTCCGCACGTTCAAGTGGGTAACCCATACCACGCTCACCGGTTGTGAAGGCTTTTTCAAAGATATAGCGAACGTTAAGCTCCGCGCCCCAACCGTAACCTTTAGCAAAAGCTAAAGCCAACGCGTTACCATTATTGATTTGATTGAATAGGAAAGCATCGGAAGGATCTAAACAGTACCCGCATACAACGCCAGGATGGATATTTAGCGACATCATCGCGCCTTGACCGGTTCCACAACCCGTCACGACAAAATCGACGGCTTTAGAATTGATCAAAACACTCGCCATAATGCCTAAATGAATATACGTTAAGTGGTGGTCATTCTCATCACACATACCCACATTAAAGACCTGATCATCTTGCGTACGCGCAACACTCTCGAGTTCATTAAGAACAACGGCATTCTTACCTGCTTGGCTGTTTTCCATCATTAGCGCGATTTTCATTGGTTTCTCCAAAATTGTCTTGCCACAGAAATTAGTAGTATCACTGAAAGATTAATAAACGTTCTAAAGCTATAAGAAGATGAAAGCCATAGACGTTATAAAAATGGTAAAAGCTATAAGAGGATTAACTAGCGGGCTAGCCATCCTCCATCAACCGCTATGGTATAGCCGTTGACATAATCGGATGCTTTAGAAGCAAGAAAAACACATGGGCCTGCGATGTCTTCTGGCGTTCCCCACCGTTCGGCTGGTATACGAGCAAGAATATCCTGATTTCGTTTTTCATCAGCTTGCAAAGCAGCGGTGTTGTTCGTCGCCATATACCCAGGGGCGATAGCATTAACGTTAATACCGTGCTTTGCCCATTCATTTGCCATCAAACGCGTAATCCCCGTCACGCCACTTTTCGATGCCGTATAAGAAGGCACACGAATACCGCCCTGAAAGGACAACATAGAAGCGATATTAATGATCTTCCCACCTTCTCCTTGGCTTATAAACTGCTTAGCCACGGCTTGAGAAAGAAAGAACACGGTCTTGACGTTAACATCCATGACGTCATCCCAATCTTGTTCAGTAAAATCGAGGGCGTCATTGCGACGAATAATGCCAGCATTGTTGACTAGAATATCGATACGACCGAACCGATTCACGGCTTGCTCCACGATAGAGGACAACTCATCATTCTTCATGAGATTCGCACGAACATCGAGATAATACTGTCCGGTCGCTTCCACTTTTTCTTGAGTTTCAGCAGCATCACTCCGATTAACGCCAACAACATGACAGCCTGCGCTGGCAAGCGCGACGGCCATTCCTTGTCCGAGCCCTGTATTGCAACCCGTCACAATGGCAACCTTGCCCTTTAAACTAAATGAATCGAGAATCATATTGTCGGTCTTCCACACATCGATAAAGTATTAATGTATTACTATTAAGTTATTCATAGCACCTTAACGTGACAATGAGAGAAAATCAATTAAGTGAAATGATGTTTTAAAATTATTTTGACCAAGTTCAAAGATAAATGCGGCCCTTTGAATCCTAATCACTATTTCAGTCATCTCAACAGGCTATATTTTACCATTTACCGTTGGGTGATAACGTGTCGATAAACACGTCTATAAGCGGGTTACTGAGCGAACAAGCGTGGTAGGAAAACAGTAGCGAACTGGTTTAATTCATCTTTATAAAAAAAATGGCAACCACTGGCTGCCATTGACATATTCATTTTTCAAACCGAGTATCTTAGCTCCATTTCAACATTCGTACTTCATTTCCCTCTGTCGGGTTTCGTGGAATATTCAAGGACAACACGAGCGATACCAACGCCATCGCGGCGCCAATATAGAAAACGCTGGATGGAGAAACCAACCAAATCACACCAAACGTGACGGGGATAACCACCGCTGCAATATGATTGATAGTAAATGACACGCCAGCCGTCGAAGCCATATCAGCAGGGTCAGCAATTTTTTGGAAATACGTTTTGATTGCCAGCGCCAACGCAAAAAATAGATGGTCGACAACATACAATGCCGCGGCCCATTCTGCGGTTTGTACCAAGCCATAACCCACAAAGACAAAGATCAAGCCAACGTATTCGAACATGAGAGCCTTACGCTCCCCAACAATGCCAATAAATCGACCGATTTTTTTAGCAAACAAGAAGTTAAACAGATAGTTAATAAGAAATAGTAACGTGATGTCGGCGACACTATAACCAAACTTTTCAACCATCAAAAAGCCCGCGAATACCGTAAAAATCTGGCGTCGTGCGCCACTCATAAAGGTCAATGCGTAATAAAGCCAATATCGTTTACGCAACACCAATTTTTTGTTTTGCTGGGTTTCGGTTTTAAATTGTGGAAATGCAAAGGCGATGACAAGGACCAACACAAAGCCTATACCACCAGAAATTCCGTACACCCAAATATAATCAAGTTTAAATATCTCCAGCATGACCCACAATGAAGCATAAGTCAGGAGTGACGCGAGCGCACCTATCGAGATAAGCTTACCCAGCATTTCAGGCGCTTCTTCTTTGCTTAACCATTGCAGCGATAACGACTGTTTTAACGTTTCAAAATAATGAAATCCCGTCGACATAATGAATGTGGTAATGAGCAATCCTGCCACCGACGGAAACAAGCCAGTAATCGCCGTGCCTAATGTCAGCATAAGCAAAGACAACACCATAAACTTCTGTTCACGGATAAACAGCAACACAAAGACGACAGTAAACGCGAGAAAGCCTGGGATTTCTCGCACGCTTTGCAACAGCCCGATATCCGCACCATCAAAATTGGCTTTTTCTATCACAAAGTTGTTAAGTAACGCCATCCAGCTAGAGAATGCGATAGGAACAATAATAGAAATGATAATGAGAAAGTTTTGAGGCGTTCGCCAATCATTTTCTTTATGGCTAGATAACATGATTTTTTCCCTGAAGTGCTGATACTATTGGTCTGAGGTGTTAACTATCTAGGGTGCTATAGGATTAAGGTGCTATAGATCTAAGATACTATTATTTTGAATTGGCTCGTTTTGTTATGGTGACTTTTGTTACGAGCCTGTGTGGAGTCTAATACGTTGCAAAATATAAATACAATAAAACTCGCGACTTTTAACCTGTGCAATTTCGCGGAGCCGCCCTTTGCGTATTATGAAATGGATAATATTTACACAACGCAACATTGGGCTCAAAAAACAAACTGGCTGAAAAAAACGCTCAGCTTGCTCAATGCCGACATCATCGCATTTCAGGAAGTGTTTTCAACCGACGCTTTGCGAGCGCTAGTGAATGAACTTGGCTATCAGTATTTTTACTTCAATCAGGATAGCTACCTTGAGGCGGGTTATATCTACTCTGAACCTTCCGTTGCTTTTGCTTCTCGCTTACCATTAACACCACAACCCAACCCATGTTTCGCCGAAGGTTGGCCTGGAGAGTTCAGCCGCCCTCCATTGCATGTCACGCTTAGTATCAACGAAAAACAAAAAATTGATCTGTATAACGTGCACTTAAAATCCCAACGACCAGCATCATCTATCCTAGATCCGATGCTTGAATCACCAGTGGAACAATGGCTCAATGAACTGCATGCCTCAACCGCATCAACCCAATTACGACAAATGGAAGTGCTTAGCCTCCACAACACGATTGTCACACACAAACAAGCCACCAAGAATCCCGCGATACTACTTGGGGATTTTAACAACAACCTTGATGCAGCCGAATTCCATCCCCTTCACTCACAAAGTTTAAGACGCCAGCCGCAATCGGCCAATGCCATATTGCCTTATACGCTGCTAGACAGCTGGACGTTATTTCAACAGCGACAAACCCACCCCGATAACGTGTCGCCTGTTACCCACTATTATGGCTCTCAAGGCAATAGACTCGACCACATCTTATTGTCTCCTGAGTTTGACATCAGCTATACACATGCGCAGTTTGAGCTTCTCGACTATCACGTAGAGAACAAGCACATTATTGACCCACGATTTGGTGTAGACGACATCAGTTCTGATCATGCCGTTGTCTCCGTCACCATCAAATTGCGGAACTAAACACGAATGCCAACCCTGACACAACAATAATCCCCCCGTATATTCAGCAAGGTAACACTTGCATCATCGCTTTAATTCAATTAGTTATAGAGGCATAACTTCTAGATTTAGGACGCCAGCATGAACATACTTATCCGGCCATCAGAACAAGCAGATGCAGAAGGCTTGACTCAGTTGTACTCTCAACCGAAAGCACAACGCGAGACCCTTCAGCTGCCCTTCCCGTCTATCTCATTGTGGGAAGAGCGCCTGGCAAACATACCGGTTGGAACGTATAGTTTTGTTGCGGAATTAGATGGAAAAATTGTCGGTAATATTGGTCTTCAACACTCTCAGCGACCTCGCACTGCACACTGCGCCAGTTTTGGCATTGGAGTCCATGACGATTTTCACGGCATGGGCATCGGCAGCCGCTTGCTCGAAACCGTGTTAGAGCTCACCGATAACTGGCTAAATGTTCAGCGTGTCCAAATCGAAGTGAATGCCGATAACAAGGCTGCCATCGCCCTCTATACCAAATATGGATTTGAAATCGAGGGCGAAGCACTCTGCTCGGTGCTTCGCGATGGTGAGTTCATTTCGACCTATTACATGGCACGGCTAAAGGACCAGCTTTGACCGTTAATGTACAGCTGCCAGGGGGACAATATAGCTTGATCGGAAATGTGCCTTTTCAACCCGTCCCTATTATGCAGCCATCCTCGTGCCAACGAGGATCGCCCAAAGCGTGTGACTCTCTTAAATAGAAGTGAATAACAGCAGAATAGGCTCACAACGCGCTGATGAAGATCCCCTTTTTCAAGGGGATGACGGTTAGTTTTTGTTTGTGGGAGCAGTAGCATGCCAGACGTCATTGTGCGCTAGCGAAGACTGAGCTTATTCGATTCTGGACAAACGCCACCCTTAATCAACAACCAGAACATCCAACAATTCGTCATTCCGTTGAAGAAAGGAATCTACCGACAACGCTTACTGAACAACAACATTATCATATGTTGGCTAGCTTAGTTTTGCCCCTTTTCGTGTTTCGTCAGACAAACACATCAGTCAAACCGAGAAATATTTGACTTACTTTTTCTCATGCCTGTATTGTTTCAATTTACGGTATGGGGCCGACGATCTCGGAGACGTATAGATAGCGTTATGCTTATCAGGAGTTCTATGTACCAGTTAGAAGTAAAGTATTATTTAGTAAAACATTACTTTCCGCCTAGTGACGGGTGGGAAGTTTTAGTTGATGTTGATGCTATGGAAAGGGCAAAAGGTCCTCAGCACCCAGCAGAGAAGAAAGCTCGTGTTGAAAAAGCAGAAGAGCAACTTTTGGCTCTTGGAGCTGACATTGGCGCTCACCCTAAATATGGTCGTATAGATGTGTGTGCAATTCATCCAACAAAAGGGACTTATCTAGTAGAGGTAGAGGGGCATTCATCGAAGCAAAAAGAGCAAGCTATGTACTCGGCACTAGGGCAAACGTTGCTGCAAATGAAAGAGCCTAACTCAGTTAAGTATTGTATTGCAGTGCCTGATGAGGACAAATGGCAGGTTCAAATTGAAAAAATATCTAACTACATAAAATCGTTATTAAATCTATCATGCCTATTAGTTTCAGTTTCTAGGGTTCGTGAACTATGAGCATAATAGGAAACTCAAGCAGGTTGGCATTTTTGGATCGAATCAGCTTTAGTGTTTACGACACAATAGCTTAGGCAGGTGGCAGTGTTGCTCATGCTTAATCGAACGTTATACCTATAGATGGAGTCAAGTGTGGAAACTATATTCAGAATTATTTCTGAGAAACCTGAGTTTTATGCTTGGGTGTTCGGTATTGTGAACTTTCTATGGGTGTTCTTTTTATACATAAATAAAAAGAGACATGATAAAGAGTTAGTTCAACTTAAGCAGTCATTGGACTTAGATCTTGAAAGACGCAAAAAAGTTTTCGAGATGAAGTCAAATCAGTATGAGAACTATTTCAATAATATCGACGAAATTCATAATCGACATAGAAACGATTACCATGAAATCGTATTACCACTAATCAATGAATTTAACGCCTCCTACTTGAGAGCAAATGCTATGGATGATCAAGTAGCTGCGGCGGCTGCGACATCAAAGTTTTCTGAGGATATAGGAAAATTAACAAGAGATGGCTTTGATGAGGTTCAGGTCATGCGTTCTCAGACCAACTCACTGAGGTTAACAGCCAGTGACAGTGTTGCTTCAACTCTCGATGAATTACAAGAGTTGTACGATAAATTGTTTGAACACTCAGAAAAGATGATTCGGGATATAGCCAGTATCACATTATGTGGCGATCAAGAATTAGCCCGTTCTAATCAGGATAAATTAAATGAGCTTGGTGATATAACAAAGAAAAAGTCACTAATGTTAAGAGATCAAATGCGAAGAGAATTGAGCACAATATAGGTTTAATGAGTGTTCAAGTTTAAGATTTCAGGGTACTTTTCTAATTTAAACGAAGTGCTTCAGACCAATACACTTAAAACGTGTGGCTAAAGGTGTGCTCACGAGGCATATAACACGAAATTGCCCCGTTCCGAGTTTCACACAACTCCAAAAACTACTGTCATCCCCTTGAAAAAGGGGATCTCATTCAGCGCGTCATGAAACTGATTTAGGTGGCTTAGTCTTTTATTTTCAGTCACCTACACGCTGTAGGAGATCCTCACTTTCGTGAGGATGACGGCTATATGGGGTATGTTAGAAATGAAGGGATGTAGAACATTTCTGTCCAAAAACGTGCCAGTTCGGTTTTCATCAGCGCAGAATAAATTCCGGCATATGACTACCTTCACAAATAAAAACTAACCGTCATCCCCTTGAAAAAGGGGATCTTCATCAGCGCGTTGTGAACCTATTCTGGTGTCATTCATTTCGACCTAAGTAAGTCACACGCTGATGAAGATCCTCGTCTGCACGTGGATGACGGCCTAAGGTACTTGCGGGTAAGTAACGCTGGCTTCTGGAGACAATGCGACCGCTAGAGACGGTATGCTTGCCTCTTATGCCATCATTGTCTAAACGTATTATTCATGCCGTGATTAACAGCCTCCTAGCAACACACTGCACCTTATCTTCGCTTCAATTTTTGGATAAGCTTCACAACACAATACTCACCTTGTGGCATATTTGTATAATTCACATACCCTCTCGCCAGTAGAAAGCAAAACCATCGTATAAATTTATTAGTATCTAGATTTTCAATTAGTTGCTATACCGTTAAAAGAACACAATCAACATAGATTGAACTCAATAATAAGTAAGGACAGGTGATGAAAAATAATACAACGAGAGCACTAATCGGCTTAGGTGCCATGGTCATCGCACATGCATCATTCGCCTCCGATTGGGGGTATCACGGAGATCATGGGGTTGAGTCATGGGGAGCGCTCAGCGCAACATGTTCGGAAGGGAAAAATCAAAGCCCAATCGACATCAATGACACCGTCTTGGTCGATGCGCAATTACCAAATCTCTCGATCAAGTATTCAGGGCATGTGTCTGAGGTCATCAACAATGGCCACACCATCCAAGCTAACGTGACAGGTGACAACACGCTACAAATAGATGGTGACACGTTTACTCTTAAACAATTTCACTTCCATACCCCGTCCGAAAACACATTGAATGGTAAAACCTCTCCGTTGGAAGCACACTTTGTTCATGCTAATAGTCACGACGAATTAGCCGTCATCAGTGTTTTTTATCAAGCTGGCCTCAGAGAGGAAAGCGCGTTGCAACACGTATTATCAGACCTTCCTAGTAACGGTGAAGCGGTTCAACCAGATACACAAATTTCACTGAATTCACTGTTGCCGCGCCTTCGTTCGTACTACCGGTTTAGTGGTTCTCTAACAACACCTCCCTGCAGCGAAGGTGTTCGATGGTTTGTTCTAAAAGATAAACAAACCGTCGGTCAGCAAGAACTTGAGGTTTTGCAAGGTGCGATGGGCAATAACGCTCGACCAACCCAACCTGCTCATGCGCGCAAAGTACTTCAATAACGCGATACCACGTTCTTCAACAAAACGATGCCACGCTATTCACTAAATTTACACATGGCTCATCAACCCCGATGATGAGCCATGTTACAGAGAATAACGAGGCTCTACCGCGACTTTGCAACCAGCACGTGGTTACTGATGAAGACTCTATCGCCGATAAAGGCTTGCAATTCAATGCGTTCTGCCCGTGATATAAACTCATCCGCTAACCCTTATTAATTTCTAAATTCTCACTAAAAGCCATCACAATACCCTTACTTTATTTGAGGTGTATTCCAAAAACGTTATTTGTATGATATTTGTTCAAGGCGTTTTGAAGCAATTCAAAGTTTACCGTACGAATAACGTGTAATCTATTCGTTAACAAGAATGAAATTATGTTACGACATTGATAATCAAGCCATGATCGACCTTATAGAGTATTTATCAGTACGACTGGCTTTAACGTTAAGGAAGACAAGAATGACACGCGAAGGGAAAGGGTGAGCCATGAGGCAATGCGAGATTAATGTGTACGATATGCGAGATGAGCGGCAAGCGATAGTACTGAATATTCGCTTTTCTGATACGACTAAAGCAGACTTTTTGTGGAGTAATATGCCTACCTCAAACAGCCATCATTACATCTCCCATTTGGTGGTATCTGGGAACGTAGTCGCAAAGAAATACATTACTGAGGACGATTTAAGTGAAATGAATCGCACAACCCATTGTCAAACCGCGATGACGTCCTAAGTAGCAATGCTAATTGCGTCCCTACTTAGGACTTTATCTTCATGGCGTTAATGCACGACATGACTTATGTATTGTACGAATTAGGTATTGTACGACTTATGTAAAAGGCGAGTAATGCACTATACGAGTACAGTCACTAGGCTTTCTTTTACCCCTTCAACAACGTCTTTCGCTATCAGAAGCTTACCTTTTTCATTGTCGCTGGCTGCCGACGTCACCATTAAGTCTTTCATCGTTTCACCACCAAAACCTACCATTGTTGGGTTCTCTGATGGCACGCTAACGACCTGTTTAACCTCACCCTCTGGTGAAATTTGAACGACCGATTGACCCGCGTACATAGCGACCCAGTAATTACCATTAACATCGACACTCGCGCCATCAGGACGGCCTTCATAACCGTCAAGATCACAATGCAATACTTGCTCACCGTATTCGCCTGCTTCCGGGTTGTAACTGTGTTTGTAAACCTTGCTGGAACCCGTATCAGCCCAATATAACCACTGACCATCCGGCGAGAACGCAAGACCATTACAGGTCCATGCAAACATCGGTAACGCTTCAATGGTGCCATCTAAATTTAGCTGATGAAATTGACCTTGATCGCCGACTTTGGCTCCGTTACGCGTACCCGCAACAAAGCGACCACCGGGTGCACCGCGACCATCGTTGTATCGCATACGTGGGAATTCAGACACTAATGGCGCTAACGATTTTTTTTCACTGCCCCAAGCTTCAACGAGGTACATCCCTGACTTTAAGGCAACAGTGAAGCCTTGCTCTCCATGCAATGCAAAACAACCTATCGGTTCTTCGAACTCTAGCTTTTCATTTTGACCATCTTTGTTTCGCCATAACTCACCATCGCAGATATTCACCCACATCCAAGAGTGAGTACGCCAGTCCCAACGAGGGCACTCGGCAAGATCAAAATCTAGGTCTACAAATTTTTCGAATTGAATACTTGGTTGCACGCCAGTGTCCTTTGTTTTGATGTTTATTTAAAGATTCAACAAATGTTGTACGAATCATTTTTATCTGCTCTTTTTAACAAAAAGTCTCGAACTGAGCTAGCGTCATTTGAACTATTCGATAAAAACTCTTCAATTCCATCGCATGGCACCCAATAATATCTCGTTTAAATTAATGCTACAGAGAATCACATTACGTCACGCTATCGTTTATTCGTTTAAACGGCGTCATCGCATGCGCTAGGTTATCAGGATGGAGGTAGGTGGTATTCGATGGTAACGCAAACTTGGCACCATGCTCGAGAATAACGGTGTTGATATCCATTAACAGCTTCTGTTGAATATTGAGGAATGTTTCCCGATCAGATGTATCAATATGCGCGAAGACTTCGATATCCATACTGTAGTCGCTAAACGCTGAAAAATGAACACGTAAAGGTGTGCTCAGCACGGAGTCATTTCCCGCCAAACACTCTTTTATTCCTCTCGTGATCTGCACCATATCTTCCATTGGTGTCTCATATCGTAAGCCTAGTGTCACTAAAAATGGATACCTATCGCGGCGGCTAAAGTTGATGATCTCCATTTTAGCCAAGTCCCCATTTGCCATGGTAATTTGAGTGCGATCCTTCGCTCTGATACGTGTCGATCGCACCCCAATCTGCTCAACAACCCCAGAAACCTTGCCTACCGCGCAAAAATCGCCAACAGACAAGGAGCGGTCCATAAATAAAATGACGCCCCCAATCAAATTTTCCATGGTGGGGCGAATCGCCAGTGCAATCGCCATCCCTCCAAGGCTCAAGCCTGTCACAATGCCATAAACAGGGACACCTAAACGATGTAATCCAAACCCCAACACCGCCACTGCACACAAACTACCAATTATTGTTCCAGAGATTTGCGCCAAGCTTCTTCGTAACCCATTATGACTTTTATCCCGTCCAATCAACCATTGGCATATCGAGGCACCAAGCATGTAAGCAACTTGTGCAACTAACGGCCAAAGTAGTAATTCACCCGTGATATTGAGCAAACTCATCACACTACCAGTAAGATTTAGCTGGTCATCAGCAAGCCAGATATAAGTAAATAATCCCGCTGCCATCAATACAGGTTTGACGATCGCCCGTCTCAGTCGCCGGTACACAAGAAACGCGTATCCGGCGAGCAATATCGTCAACACAGTAATGGCTAACCACTGCCATAGCGCTTGATCACCAAATTCAGACATGAATACCTTAGGTAACCCCTCAATATGATGAAACCATGCTGGCGGTATCAACCGACCCGCGCTAAGTGAATAATACTCATAATAATCTAGTGCCGTTACATCGTTAGCTGGAAGGTGCTTCACAAGTGAATAATAATCAAACAAACGATCAACCGTCACTTTGGAAAATAAAAACTGTCCCGTCTCTGAACGAACAATCTCAATACTTGAGTTAGGAATACGCCAGCTAGTCAAGTTGTGGTCGTCTGGTATCGCGTCGACGTCAAACGGAGGAAGACGATCTAATACCTCTTTGAGTAACATTACTGATTCAATACCAATTCTTTGATGATAAGAAGCTGGAATATCCGACAAATCAAAGGTTTGAGTGGCTTTATTAAACAATCCATAAACTCGCTGCTTTTCTTCAGTCGTGACCCCTGACTCATCCGCAAGTGCATGACTCAACGCAGAATTAGCCTGAGCGACAATGGTTGTAAAACTCTCGTATGTCGCCCGAGGGGAATGAGTGTCAGGTGGCGATAGTGGAAATGAATCTAACGCCTTCGCTTGAAGAGTGGAAAGCGCAATAATAAATAGAAACAACCATCGGCATTGCTTCATCTGAGAACCCTTCGTTATCTATATTTCAGTCAAACTAGTAGAAATTCCTCATATTTCTGTTTATTTTCCTCCTTCAACACTCACTGCTAGTGAAACTGAGTAGGGGTTTGCGACCCCGTCAGCTTCACACATCAAATGCACAGCACCTAGCTAGAATGCGATCGCTTTCTAGCTTTAGCTTTCTAACGTTAGGCGTTATATAGTGACGCCAGACCTTTATTACTTGCGAGCATTATTTTATGTCTATCAAAACATTGAACTCAACCATTGTTTATCAAAACTCGTGGATGACGGTAAGAGAAGATCAAATCGAACGAGAAAGTGGCGCCACCGGCATTTATGGGGTCGTTGATAAACCTGACTGCGCTGTCATTATTGCCATCGACGGCGCTCGAATCCACTTGGTCCAGCAATACCGCTATTCCGTAGGTTGTCGTTACTGGGAACTGCCGCAAGGTGCTTGGGAGTCCAACCCTGAAGCCGACCCATTAGAACTGGCAAAAGGAGAGCTGCAAGAAGAAACGGGATTGATCGCTGGTAATATGACTTATGTGGGTCAACAGCTTATTGCTTATGGTTTTCTCAATCAAACCTGTCATATCTACCTTGCCACTGAGCTTAGCCAATCCGCTCGTAACCTTGATGTCGAAGAAGAAGACTTAATCACCAAATCCTTTTCCATTGAGGAATTTGAAACAATGATCATCGAGGGTGAGATTCAGGATATTGTGACAACAGGGGCTTGGGGATTAGCAAAACTGAAGGGCTTAATACACCACGTTACAAATAAGTAGATCAAAGCCATCCACAAGACCAAAGACTCATGAATCAATCATGCAATAAAATGAATTTTTATTCAGTTAATGTGATATAAATCGAATTGTTGTTCTTTTTTTTACCCGTTGCCCAATAATGAACGACACTTATCCTCAACACCGCTCACCGCTAAACAGGTGACTTTATTAAGGATATTCCGAACATGGATCAGTTAACGCTTCAAGAACACCTTATCGATACTCTAAAACTATTAGAAAAATATCGACATCGCATCTGTCGAACCGAAGATGCTTACGACTTAGAGGTCAGCGTGCGAAAGCTCACTGACCAGCTAATGAGTTTACAACAGTTGAAGACCCCTAAAGGCTCAAACTCAGACTTAACAAGCGCTCTTGATCGATTAAATAAAATCAAAGGTCATGCCAATGAATCATTAGACTTGGGGTTTGAACTAGAGGGTGCGACACGACTGGTTCATCACTCTAACCTAGCCTATTTAGCTCTAACCAAGGTCACACTAGGTGAAATCAGCCTTCGTTAACCATTTATTTTGTAATAACAAACTATCGTGGACTAACTCTC
Source organism: Vibrio sp. 10N.261.51.F12 (assembly GCF_041471725.1). Classification (NCBI taxonomy): domain Bacteria; kingdom Pseudomonadati; phylum Pseudomonadota; class Gammaproteobacteria; order Vibrionales; family Vibrionaceae; genus Vibrio; species Vibrio sp. 10N.261.51.F12. The sequence continues at coordinate 143,127 of NZ_JBFROV010000012.1, forward strand.
TAGTAAGGAATAACGATCTATTGCGGTCTAATAATCCAGTCTATTAAGGCTTAAATTTACAATGTAAAACCTTTACGCTCTGTGCTTTTGATAAATAAATATTTATTTATCAAAAGCCATTTTTACTTAGCAACCGTCGCAATCCTTTTTTCTTGGGTGATAATCCATCAAGTTACCATTCGTGTCGAATGACAACTGACAGCACTGTTCTAAGACATTGCGCAGGTCAACGCGTCCTCTTTGAATACGGGATTTTAGTGTCGAGTAACTGATCCCCATCTCTTTTGCCATCTCTTTTTGAGATTTCCCTTCCAAGTCAACCGATGTCAATAAGGCTGCGGAAGTACCCGGCAAGGAGCGGATCAATGGTTCCATGCATTGCGCCAACTGCTCTTTTGCACTTTCTTCATCTTGATCAAACCATAGCGTCTCCCCTTCCAAGATTGCGCTTCGACCATTGCGTCGATACAAATCAATCACAGAGCGATTTGCTATCTGAAATAGCCATGCTTTAATGCTTTCGGGGTTTTCGAGCTTATCAAGATTTTGGTGCGTCTTTATTAATACCTCTTGCAGTACATCATCAACATCATCAGGGTCTGATAACTTACTCAGCAAGAATCGCTGTAAACCGTCCTGATACTCGGCCCATATCTTTTCAATCATGGTTATCACTCAACTAGAATTAGTTAGTTTATTCCTAAACCTTGAGAGCGCGCTCTACGCACACCATCGATCGCCAAAATAACCAACGCTGTCATCACTAATAAGTAGGTAGGTAAATCGGCCGTGGCCACTCGCTCGCCCAACATCAGCCCGACTAAAAACACGAGCGCGGGCTCTACGTAACCTAATAATCCGAAGACAGACATAGACAATGATTGCGAGGCATACAAAAACAACAGCATGGGTACAGAGCCGGTTATTGCTAAACCAATGTAATAACCTATTATCGATAAGTCTAGCTCACGAAGCGCTTCGAAAGGCTGCAAGTAAAACATAGCACTGATAGCAAAAGGCAACAAAAAGACATTATCAAGCGTGAATCCTACGTCACTTTGGATATTCAGTGTGCGTCTATGAACAAAGTAGACTGGGTACCCCAATGCGATCAATAAAACAATCCAAGACAATCCATCAGCCATTGCATATGCATACGCGACACCCGCTGTTGCCACTAGGCATGCGAGCGTTTGCAGGGGGGACAATTGGTCGCCATAAACAAATCGCCCCACTAGGACCAAAACTAAAGGTAGAGAAAAATACCCAAGAGCAACCGAGAGTGTCTCTCCATTCAGTGGCGCCCAAACAAAAATCCAATATTGAGGCCCCACCAGCAGCGCTGACAGTAGATAACGATGCCATCGATGAGCCTGTTTAAATGCTTGCCAAAACAATCGAATCCTACCACTCATCATTAAGACAAGTATCATCAGAAGAGCACTCCAGATGACTCGTTGAATCGCAATCCAATGCCCCTCGCCACCGGTTATCGTCCAATTATCCAATTGAGGTTGAAACTGAACGTAAACAGGCATCAAAGCAAATAAGCAGGAAGCAAAAACAGAAGCAACAACGCCTTTTGTCGATTCAGACAGGCTTAAAAAACGGGTTATCATCGCAGTACTTACTATAAGATGTTAAGAACTTCGGACATTAACGTATTTCATACTGCTTGGACATGGTTTTACCCACATTTTTTGATTTTTTCCTCTTAAATTCTGGCGCTTTCGCCACTAAATAAACAGAAGCAGAGGCGAGGCAGAATCCAAGAAGACCAAATTGGTCGAAAGACTCTCCGAACAGAAGCCACGCCTGCAGTGCTGCAACCGGTGGAACTAGGTAAAATACAGAAGCGACTTTGGAGGATTCTCCATGCTCCACCATATACAACAGCAACAGTACAGCGATGCCCGACAGCACGACCACTAACCACACCATGGTCAAGGAAAATTCCCACGTCCAATCCACCTGCCTCGTTTCTGTCATCAAAGCAACAGGAATGAAAAGAGTCGCCGCAGCCACGTATTGCGCCATCGCACCGCCAAGTAAATCGACGCCCCGACAAAATCGTTTTTGGTACAACGTGCCTAAGGTAATACCGAAAAGCGCGGCAAACACAAAAATAAACGCCGCCAGCTTTTCACTCCCCTCTTGCCAATGGATATTACCCACCAGTACACAGCCAATACCAATAAAACCAATGATCAAGCCCAGCCATTGTGAACTTTTCAATACTTGTTGTGAAAAAATCGTCACCAATAGCGCCGTCAATAATGGTTGAATTCCAACCAATAGTGCACTTAATCCCGCAGGCATACCGTATTGAATGGCTTCATACGTACCACCAAGATAGAGCCCATGAATCAATATCCCTACGACGCAAGAGTGGAGTAACGCCTTGCCCGTTGGTATCGACCGTTTCAGAACGAACATCAGTATTAAAAATAACACGACGTTCCCCAACATACGGATCGTCAATAGTGTTGCTGGCTCGGCATAAACCAAACCAATTTTTGCGCCAACAAAACCCGATGCCCAGAGAAGAACAAATATAAAAGGAATGCATCGTTTCAACATGATATTACCTAGCCAATCTTTCCATGATGATGCTAAATTATCAGGGTACAAAAATTACCGAAAGATACAGATTATTGTTATTTAATGGGTACAGATAACCTGAGCTTTAAAACGATCAACGGAGTGATCATGCCGGCCATCAATACTAAAAAAATATCTCGATTTAGAGCCGTTGAGGAATACATTGAAAAATTGGTACAAAACGGTGCGTTAAGCTCAGGTGATAAACTCCCTTCTATTCGAGCAACCAGTATCAAGTTAGGGGTGGCTAAGAATACGGTCATCCGGGCGTATCAAGAGCTAGAAGCCACAGGAAGAGTGGCGGCGCAGGATCGTTCTGGTTTTATCGTGCAACCTGCTTTTATTCGTCACTGCACTCCATTAGTCACGCCGATGCCCACCGAGACTGTTCCAACGACGGTGGACCTCCTTTCAATGACAAAAGAGATTCTCGGTCAAGCTAGAGAATCTCTATCGATGCCCGCCGGCTCTGCGCATCCCAACATTGAAGGACCGGCGATCAGCAGTTTATACGCCGAAATCGGCCGACACAGCCGTGCCCAATCGCATATACCGAGCCATTATCAACTGCCTCCAGGCAACAAGAAACTTCTCAAGCAGATTGCTAACATTTCCATCGACCAAGGCATCGATCCGAGCGGCGAATCCATCTTCGTCACCAATGGCTCCCAGCAAGCTATCAGCCAAGCACTGCGCGCAGTCACTGTGCCTGGCGACACGGTTGCGGTCGAGTCACCGTGTTATTTTGGTATCTTATTGATGTTGGAGTCTTTGGGGTTAAAAGCCTTAGAAATCCCAAGTTCAGTGGAATCGGGCATGCACATTCCGTCATTGCAGTCCGCACTACAGCAATGGCCTGTCGCCGCGATTGTCGTTACCCCAAATTTCACCAATCCAACCGGTGCATTTATGCCATTGGAGGCCCGTCAACAATTGCTTCAAAGCAGTGAGAATATACCTATCATAGAAGATGACGTGTTTGGCGCATTATGCCATGACAACTCGGTCCCTTCGCTTAAACAATTGGATACCCAACACCGCGTGATTTATTGCACGTCGCTATCAAAAACGCTCGATTCCCGTATCCGAATCGGTTGGCTCATCGCTGGGCAATACAGCCAACAGATTGAACGCTCACTCATTAGTGACAATATGGGGAGTCAAAATCTCATTCAGTCTGCTGTCGGTGAGTTCCTATCTACTGGAAAATACAAGCAACACGTCAGACGAATGAACCGCCATTATCAAGATAATCTAACAAAATTCATTGCCCTACTCCGAGAACAACTAAACAACCACTTTAATGGTGAATATTCAATTGCGACCCCATCAGGTTCATTTTTGTGCTGGTTGACACTGCCCTCTCATTTAGATTGTGACCGTATTTATCAGCAATGTTTGGCGCAAGGCATATCCGTTTTACCAGGCAGCTTATTTGGTTCGAAAGGACAATTTAATCACTGCTTACGTTTTAGCGTGGCGAATTTTAACGACAATAACGCATGGAAAACAGGGATCACAACATTGGTAGAAATCATTGAGTCTTGCCGAAAATCACCAGATGATTAAACCTACCTAATATCAAGTTAGAAGCCATTCACTATTCGAATACCTAATAGTTGAACATTAATACTATTTAGCAATAATAGACCCAACACTGACTTTTGGACGAGAAGTCACGGTTTATAATGCTTAATAAGTGCAAGGAGTGCTGTCCCTCTTCAACTATAGAAATCGCTATCAATGAAAATTTCAAATACTTTATCGGTCACTTCGTTATTGATCGTCTCCGCTTGTACGACCTCAATCACAAACGCAAGCATGATGGATTCGTTTATTGACCCAGAGGACGGACGCCTTGACGCTAGCCAATTCATTCTCGATAACGCCGCCGGTTTCCTACCAGTGCCACTCACGATTACCGACCCTGCGGTAGGATTTGGTGGCGGGGCTGCATTGTTATTTTTCCATGAATCAGAAGAGCGCAAAGAGAAACGTCTATCAGGGGAACATGTGGGTGATATCCCAGCGAGTGTTTCCGGTGTCATGGCCTTAGGTACCACTAACGGCACCAATATGTACGGCGGGTTTCATTCTGGCAATTGGCTCAACGATAGAGTGAGATATCTCGGTGGTTTATTTGGCGCAAAGTTCAACCTAAAGTATTACGCCCCAGAAATGGCACCGATGGATCTGAGTATCCAAGGCACCTATTTCTTCCAAGATCTTGATGTCCGATTGGGTGACACTGACTTCTTTGTTGGTGGTAGCTATAGCTACATGTCTTCTGATATTACCTTGGCGAACAACAGTGATCTCTCCGACAGCAGTACAGACGGACGACTCGGATGGCGAATCTCTTATGACAGCCGCAATAACCAGTTTGCGCCTCGTGAGGGAACCAAGGCTCAGTTTCAGGTTGATCATCACCGCAAAGCATTTGGCGGAAGTTCGAATTACGAGAAATATCATGCTTACGTGCACAACTACCGTCGACTATCTCAGAAATGGGGGCTAGGTTTAAGAGCAGATGCTAAGTCTGTTTCCGAAGGACTGGGCGTTCCGGAGTCTATTTACGCTAAACCGTTTGTGGACATGCGTGGTATCGCAGCGATGCGCTATCAAGCCGACAACACGGCATTAGGCGAGGTTGAACTGAGTTACGATGTTGATGAACGATGGACGGTTTTGGCATTCGCTGGTGCCGGTACCGCCTTTGAGCATGATCAGAGTATCCGTGATGCTAAGGTACACTATACTCGTGGCGGCGGATTCCGTTACTTGCTTGCCCGACAACTGGGTTTACGCATGGGTATTGATGTTGCTAAAGGCCCAGAAGAGTGGACCACGTACATCCAATTTGGCGGCGCTTGGTAGAGTGCATCGTGCCCTAGACTGAGCCACAGTGCTAGGGCACAGCCATTCAACGCTTATCGTATTCTTCATTCCTATTTTTGGTTACTGCAGGTCTACTCATCCAGTATACCGACACAATCACGAGCACCATGCCGACGCCATGGAAAATTGTAAATTGCTCGCCAAGAACCATCACCGCTGCGACAGCGGTAATAACGGGTCCAATATTAGCCGTGAGACTGAATTCGGTTGCACTCAATCTCGCCATTGCCCCTGCCATTAGGTAAGACGGAATCACGGTGCAGAACAAGCCTAAGGCGATACCTAAAGCCACCAGCTCAGGACTCCATTGCGTGGTATCCGCTTGAGATAATTGCAAGTGAATCAATATGGCCACTCCTGCACTACCCATCCCGATACTAGTAAAAGCGTTGCTTCCTAATGTCGTAATCACCGGCTTGCTCAAAATCAGATAACAAGCAAACGTTATTGCCGAGCACACCGCGAGTGCACTGCCTACCCATACCTCATTACCGAATGAAGATACATCATGAGCCACAATTAACACGATTCCGCTGTATCCAATCACGACGGCGGTGACGATATTTTTAGACGGTTTTTTCTTTAAAAACACCCAAGAGATAAGCACCACAAAGCTTGGAAATAAAAACAATAGCAAACGCTCTAACTGAGCGGAGATAGTGTTCAACGCTTCAATATCCAGATAACTGGCACAATAGTATCCCAACACACCTAAGGCAGCGGCTTTCCAACCTTCTTTTTTCACTCGCGCTCTTTGATCATTCGAGCGACACAATAAAATCAATATCAACAGATAAAACGGCAAGGAACTAATGGCACGTAACGACATGATAGAAGTCGTATCGCCGCCATATTGAAAGGCAATTTTAATGAGGATTGGTTTAAGCGAAAATAATGTCGCACCCAGCAGCGCAAGAAAAATTCCAGTTAATATACGAGATCTGGATTTAGCCGGAACCATGGCCTTAGAGCGGCTGATCGCACCTGAACTAGTATGTGCAGTTGAGTTGATGCCAGTGCTTGAGCGATGGCTACCGTCAATCGGCTTGCTGGTTATCGTCATTCTAGTCTCCCTTTTACTTTTATTGGGCTACGAGAATTAATAAGGTTGGCTTGCCTCACTACGTTACTCGTAGCCAGGCACAGTGTTACCTACCGGGCTACAGGTATAAGCAGAATGAGCCAGAGGTAAGTCACACGAATTATCATTTGATTCTCCATAAATGAACATTACCTACACTACGGGCAAAGGCGGGATTATGCAACGGTGTTTATTTCCGATTGTCCCATGCCTAATCCAATATTACGCCTCACTATCCTTGTCGTTCTCCGTTGCCCTGCAATTTTCTATCAACCCTCTTAGGTAGTTACATAACCATTGAATCGCATGATCATTGATACTGGCCTTGTTCCACACCAAACTGTATCCCAACTTTTCATACTCAAACGGCGCAGGTTTCACGACCAGTCCTTTGGCTTGCATCGCAACATCTGCCCATCGCTTAGAGCAAGTAAATAGCAGCTCCGATTGTCGACACAAAATCGCCGCAGACCCAAAATCTGGTAGCATCACTTTCACATCACGAGCGCGGTGCGTTTGACGAAGCGCTTGCTCAAAATAAGGGCGATTCAGCTCAGAGTCGGTAATGCCAACATGTTGGCTATTCAAGTAGGCTTCAATTGTCAACGGCTGATCAGCCAAAGGATGGTCTGGGGACATTAGACAAACAAAGTCATCTTCAAGGATGGGTTCCCAAACCAAGTCCTTCATATTCGTTGGGGGCTGACTCACATCATGAGGCAGAATAATAAAATCTACTTGCCCACTCATTAATGCATCAAAGCCATATTTGGCTTTGGTTAAAATATTCAGCTTGGCGTTAGGGATGCAGTCATTCGTCAAGTGAGCGAGGGGCTGGGCAAACAGCTCAAAGGTACTTTCACGCATTGACAACGAAAAACGCCCTTCAAACCGTTGCGGCTCGAAATTCGTTTTATTCAGCAAACCGTTCATACTGGCCAACATTGAATGCACCAATGGGGCAATCTTTAATGCGTACCTGGTCGGGGTAAGCTGAGTGCCATCGCGATAGAACAGCTCATCACTCAAAATCTCGCGCAATTGAGCAATGGTTTTGCTCACGCTTGATGGAGTTACCAATAAAACATCGGCAGATTTCGTCACACTGTTGGTATCTAACATCACGTGCAGCGCTGTCAAATGTTTAAAGCTAATTCGAGAGAGTCTTTCAAAATCCATGTTCTAGCCTGCCAAATTTTCAGTCAATCGATCACAAAGCCGTTTAAGCTCGAGAGCATCATCCAAGGATAATTTAGCTTTGCATCCAATAGCCGAAGGCACAGCTAAGGCTTGCTCTTTGAGGGCCCAGCCTTCATCGGTAAGGGAGATAAGTCTCGCACGCTCATCGATTTCACTTCGTTTACGCAATATCAAACCCTTGTGTTCTAAACGTTTCAGCAACGGGGTCAACGTACCAGAGTCGATTCGCAAGTCCTGACTGATATTTTTGACATTCATCGGCGATTTTTTCCACAACACCAGCATCGACATGTACTGTAAATACGTCAAGTCCAACGCATCAAGTATCGGGCGATAGGCTCTGATTAATGCATTGCTCGCACTGTAAAGAGCAAAGCATACCTGCTTGTCTAGATCCAAATTATCTGGGTTATTGTTATCCATTATCGTGAGCCAATGAAAATTAAGTTGTGCACAATATACTTGCATTCATATTGATTTGGCAATATAGTTTGCGCACAACCTAGTTGATGACAATCCAAATAAGAACAGCGACACTTGATACGACGTCACTAGATTCAAAATAAAAATTCAATCGAACTCCGATAAGAACAAAGGGAAACATCTTTATGAGCGCTTTATATACGACTTCTGCAACCGCACTAGCAGGCCGAAACGGACAAGTAAAAACGGACGATGGCATGCTGGATCTCGCTTTGTCTTACCCAAAACAATTAGGCGGAACGGGTGAAGCAACTAACCCAGAACAGCTATTTGCCGCAGGTTATTCCGCTTGTTTTTCAAATGCTATTTTGCACATTGCTCAACAGCAAAAAATCGCATTGCGTGAAGCTCCAACTAAAGCGACCGTCGCACTGAAAGCAAACGACCAAGGCGGGTTTGTATTAGATGTTGCACTGGAAGTGACATTGGATATGGAAACATCGGCTGCTGTCGAATTAGTACGAGTTGCCCATCAAGTTTGCCCATACTCCAACGCGTTACGCGGTAATGTCGATGTAAAAGTGACCGCTAACGAGCAGTTACTATAGGTTACTTATCGACGAACAAAGCAACGCAATATAGCTAGGCCACTACTCTCTATAAAAAAGCGCATCCACTCGATTGGATGCGCTTATTGCTTGTAGGTGTCGCTATATATTTTCAACTGCGAGAGACATATCAACGGTTAATCGTATTAACGTTCTCTAGCGGTATCGCGATTTATTTCGGCATTAAAACAGTATCAATAACATGAATAACGCCGTTACTGGCTTCAACATCTGTTGCCACAACCTGCGCGTTATTGACCATGACTTTCCCATCTACCACGCTTATCGCTACCGCTTCTCCTTGTACGGTGTCTGCACTCGTCAGCGCAACCACATCTGATGCCATGACTTTACCGGGGACAACATGATAGGTGAGAATTGCGACAAGCTTGTCTTTGTTTTCCGGCTTGAGCAGCATATCAATAGTGCCGTCAGGGAGTTTGGCAAACGCGGCATCCGTAGGAGCAAAGACCGTGAAAGGCCCCTTTCCTTTCAGCGTTTCCACCAGACCCGCCGCTTTAACTGCCGCCACCAAGGTAGTAAATGAGCCATTTTCTGCCGCCACATCAACGATGTCTTTCTTCATCCCGTGATGGTTTGCATGCGCCCCACTCATAAATGCAAAAGAGGCCATCATTAGAGTAAAAAGTGCTGTCATTCGCTTAAACATGTTGTCTTCCTTTTCTATCGTGTTGTTGAGTTTTCATTGCATGCTTACGCGAGATAAAAACAAGTCGATCAGAGTCGTTGATAATTTATCCTCACCGTCGGGATGACTAATTACCCCAAACTCACTCAGCACAACACACTACAGGCATTTCACAGGACAAAACGTTGCATTCGAATTGTTGACGAGTAACCACAACATCAGTAACCGTTATCCTGATACACCTTTCTTCTTAAGCGGTTGCACTTTATTTACTGTCAAAAATTAGCAGACAAATACACGCTATAACGTTACCAACCAATAAGAATTTCGTCACATTAGCGATCTTGATCAAGAAAAAACACAAAATTCACTGAAAAGTAATAGCCGACTCGAAAAACTTATTTTATAATGCGAATTAATGTTTCAGCACACACAAATTTTTCTATTAGGGGAAGACCATGAGACTTATTCCATTACAAAAAGCAGATCAAGTAGGTAAATGGGCAGCACGTCATATCGCTGAGCGCATTAACGCTTTCAAACCAACAGCAGACAAGCCATTTGTTCTTGGTTTACCTACTGGTGGCACGCCTCTATCAACTTATAAAGCATTGATTGCGCTTTATAATGCTGGCGAAGTGAGCTTCAAACACGTTGTGACCTTCAACATGGATGAGTACGTAGGAATCGATCCTAATCACCCAGAGTCATACCGTTCTTTCATGTACAATAACTTCTTCAACCACGTTGATGTACAAGAAGAAAACATTAACCTTCTTAACGGTCAAGCTGACGATATCGATGCGCACTGTGCGGCTTACGAAGAAAAAATGCGTTCATATGGTAAAATCAACCTATTCATGGGTGGCGTTGGCATCGATGGACATATCGCGTTCAATGAACCAGGTTCTTCACTTGCTTCACGTACTCGTATCAAAACACTGACTGAAGATACTCGTATCGCAAACTCTCGTTTCTTCGACAACGATATCAGCCAGGTACCTAAGTACGCATTGACAATCGGCGTAGCGACTCTGCTTGATGCCGAAGAAGTGATGATCCTAACGCTTGGTCATAACAAAGCGGTTGCTCTGCAAATGGCAGTTGAAGGCTCTGTAAACCACATGTGGACAGTAACGGCACTTCAAATGCACCGTAAAGCCATCATCGTTGCAGATGAAGCGGCGCAACAAGAATTGAAAGTGAAGACAGTGAAATACTTCAACGAACTTGAAGTAGAAAACATCAAAGGTCTTTAATCACTTTTTGATACGGAGCTGAGGAACTTTTCCATCACTCCGTGTCTAAAAAGTGCCACGTATTTAAAGGCGTGGTATGCGATGGAAACGCTCTGTATTCCAAAGCTCCGTAAATGTCGGGCTTACATGCCAAGCTAAGCCCGACACTCTTCCCTTTCTTACCCCTCAACGACATAACCTCTTCTACTACTTTATCGACACTGAATCATCATGTTAACGCGAGTCATCGCAAACAAACTTTCACAGCGCTTGAAAACCGCGCGCCAGATTGCGAAACTTAACGTATCAACCTATTCCAATTGCCGACCATGACCCCAAAACAATTACTCAAATCCCTATTTGGTTATGATGATTTTCGTCATCAACAAGAAGCGATCATCGATGCATTAGTCTCAGGGCAAGATGTCATGACACTGATGCCAACCGGTGGCGGTAAATCGCTGTGTTATCAAATTCCGGCTATCCTTCGTGACGGTGTGGGGGTCGTCGTGTCTCCGCTGATCGCACTGATGCAAGATCAAGTCGAGGCACTGCATCAGATTGGTGTGAAGGCGGCATACTTAAATTCATCCCTTAGCCCCTACGATCAACAAGCGGTTGAACAACAGGTGCGGATGGGCGAGATACAAATTTTATACGTCGCGCCAGAAAGATTACTTTTAGAGCGAACACTATCGCTTTTAGAACAAACTCATATTTCGTTGTTTGCCATCGATGAGGCGCACTGTGTCAGTCAGTGGGGGCATGATTTCAGACCCGAGTATCAAAAGCTTAGTGTTCTAAAGGCACGTTTCCCAGCGGTTCCGCGAATCGCACTCACGGCAACAGCAGACCACCGCACTCGTGACGAGATCATTGAGCAGCTTGCCCTGCAAGATGCCCGTCTCTTTGTACACAGTTTCGATAGACCAAACATCCAATACCAAGTCTCTGATTTGAGTAATGCCAAGCAAGAACTGTGGTCTTTTATTGAAACACATCATGCTAATGATGCTGGGGTCATCTATTGCCTCTCACGTAAAAAAGTGGAGGAAACAGCAAAATGGTTGAGTGATTTAGGCAAACAAGCGCTGCCTTATCACGCCGGCATGTCTAATGAACAACGAGCGCTCAATCAGCAACGTTTTTTGCGGGAAGATGGCATTATTATTGTCGCCACCATCGCATTCGGCATGGGGATTGATAAACCTGACGTTCGTTTTGTTGCTCACTTAAGCCTACCCAAAAGTATTGAAGCTTATTATCAAGAAACTGGACGTGCTGGGCGTGATGGTCTGCCAGCCAATGCCTGGATGGCGTTTGGTATGCAAGATATGGTGCTACAGCGCCAAATGGTGCAAAATTCTGACGCATCAGAACAATTTAAATTTACCTCTATCCAAAAGCTCAACTCGCTACTGGGCTACTGTGATCTCGCCACTTGTCGTCGACAATCCCTACTCGCCTATTTTGGCGAAACCCTAGAAGAGCCTTGTGGAAATTGTGACAACTGCCTGTCGCCACCAGACACTTGGGATGGCTTACAGGCAACACAAAAGGCGCTTTCTACAGTATTTAGAACCGAGCAACGCTTTGGCGCAAGTTATCTTATCAATATTCTTCTGGGCAAAAGTGATCAAAGAATTGAACAAAATCAACACAACACCTTGTCAACATTTGGTATCGGCACAGAGCTAAACGCGAAGCAATGGCAAGGTGTCTTTAGGCAGCTACTCGCGATGAATTTACTTGAGGTGCACGGTCAGCATGGCAGCCTGCGGTTAACCGAAACCTGCCGTCCTTTTCTAAAAGGCCAGCAACCCATTCAGCTAAGAACGCTGCGAAGCGCATCTGCAAGTAAAAAGACGGCAAAAAAACACACGCGTTCAGGTTTATCACTTGCTGACACTAAGCAATTTAACGCCCTAAAAGAGGTGCGAGCAATGCTGGCATCCGAGCAACAAATCCCTGCGTATATGATTTGTCACGATGCGACATTAGAAGCCTTAGCAACGGAACGCCCTCTTGCATTGAGTGAACTCACTCATATTTCAGGTTTTGGCGAGACAAAAATCAACAAGTACGGTCAGCAGTTTATCTCTGTTATCACGCCTAAAACTGATGATGAGCCAGCACTCAGCGACACTGAGTTAGTGACATTAACAATGCTCAAGGAAGGCTCAAGTGCTGACGACATTGCTCAAACGCGTAATATTAAAATTGCGACGGTACTCGCCCATTTGGCCGTCGCGATTGAAACAGGTGCATGTAATCTCGAGCAGGTTATCGAATTACCCGATTCAGAGATGAACGCCATCAAAGGGCAAGCAATCATACTCAACACGCTTACAGAAAGAAAACTGAAGCCGCTCCATGAGCACTTCGAACAAAAGTATGACTACGCGGTATTAAAATGTGTATTGGCCCAAATGATTGCTGAATCACCAACGGCAAAGCCAGTCACGACGAATTAATAGTAACTGCGAAATAATCCATAGCAGTGAAATATCTAAACGCAGTGAACGAACCTAGCGTGGCAAAATAAAGAGGTCGCACCTATCAATACTAAGGCCGGTCACGCGGCCTTAGTATTGCGAAAGCCACTCAACAACACTCCCCCCTGCATTATCGTCTAAGAAAACCCGCTTCCTTTCTCTATCTAGTCCACCTTTGGTGATAAACTTTGGAAAACTTTAGAGGATTTGTTTGTGTGGGCTGATAACTTACGTGTGTTTTCTGTATTCGCTGTTGTTTTATTGCACGTCGCTTCAGGTTTTGTCAGTGATATAGACATCATGAACCCGCTATATGGAAGCAGCAGTTGGTGGGCTGGCAACCTTTACACGTCAATCACTATGTGGTGCATTCCCTTATTTGTGATGATTAGCGGATATTTTTTACTCAATAAAACTGAATCCAATGTCGTTTTTTTCAAAAAAAGAATCCGTAAAATTCTCATTCCGCTCGTGTTTTGGTCTTTATTTTATTCTCTTTGGGTACTAATAAAGTTCTACATGCGAGGCGATATGTCCATCGCGTATTTTACCGTTGCAAAAGGGTGGGCGCTCGGAGAGCCGTATTACCATCTTTGGTATCTTTTCATGATTCCATTCTTGTACCTGGTAACGCCACTCCTAAGAGTGATTATAAATTCGATCACAAGAAAAGAGTTCTTTCTTTTTATCAGCGTCAGCTTTGCTTTAGCCATGCTGTCTTCGCTTGCAAACATTGTTCTATTGTATTTTGATTTGAGTGCCAAAGTGAGCCTTTTCACCAATGACTTCTTGAATTACTTAGGCTACTTTTGCTTAGGTGGATACATCGCAAAATATAACGTAAAGCCTAATAAAAATAGATGCTTAGCAATTTTTATTGCTGGCTTATTTTTAACGGTACTTGGTAGTTACTTTGTCACACATCTTTATTTCTATTCATATTTGAGTATCAATGTCGTTGCGGTATCTATTGCGTGTTTCTTCTTAGTTAAAGAGCATTTCAACTATGACCTGAAATTGAGTCAACTCACTCAATTGAGCTTTGGCATCTATCTGATTCATCCACTGTTTATTAAACTAATATCTTCTCAAGGCGAGGGATGGCTACTCGACAAAATGGATGTATCTGTTTACATACCTTTAGTGGCACTGTTGGCTTTTTTTCTCTCGTATCTATGCGCATTTCTGTTCAGTAAAGTCCGTTATTTGCGTCGGTGCATCTAGGCTCGGTCACAAGTAGACTACACCAAAAAAGCCGGTGGTCTGACAATCTCGTTCCTTATTCTCTAAGACGTTTAAAGCTGCATACTCTATGGTCATCTTGTTTAACCTGACACTCATTAATCAGCTTTTCTTTCAATTCAAAACGCGCACGGCGCAAGCGAGCCTTGGCAGCAGGAAGACTCAAACCATTCTTTTCAGCATATTCTCTTTGCGTGAGGCCATTTAAGTCACACGCCTCAATAATGTGTCTATCTGGCGGTGTTAGCTCAGGCAGAAGGCGCGGTAGGCAAGTTTGCAGCTGAGTCATGACAGGTAACACCGTATCGGGAGCCGCAAGATCCCCAATATCTTCATTATTAATTTTACGACGTAAACGATCAATAAGGTGATTTTTGGTTACCCTAAACAACCACGATTGACTGTCTTCCAGAGTACAAAAACGTTCACTATTGGACATTGCCTTTAAGAAAACATCTTGCATGATGTCTTCAGTATCATACTGACTTTGAGTCTGTTTCATTAACCAGCCATAAAGCATTGGCTCTGTTTCTTGCCATGCCTTCATTAAACATTTCATCGCCCCCCCCTCTTAGTAAGACACCGCCCTACCATTTAGCTAGGCAGTGCGATGCTTACTCTGAATAAATAAATCAGCATTAATAACCATTGCGATTAGATTGTATTAAGCCAGTATTTCTCGCACTTTTTCAACACTAGGCACTGAACCCGTATGCCTTACGACACCATCGATACCAATCCCAGGTGTACTCACAATACCAGCCTCCATAATCGCCTGTAAACTCGTCACTTTTTGCACGTCAACCTGCTGACCAAGATCATTAGCGACTTGCTCAATACGCTGCGCGGTTATTGTGCAATTTTTACAACCAGAACCATAAACTTGTACAATTTTCATTATAACCTCCGTTAAACTCATTTAGTAATAGGCATTAAACAGCCATCCTGTGATAGAAATAGCGATAAACAGGTACCCCACGATCACCGCGAGTAATCGATATTGCATCACCTGCTTTAGCATAATAAATTCAGGTACACTTACGGCTACGGCCCCCATACAAAAAGCCAATGTGGTACCCAGCGGCATGCCTTTATCAATCAATGACGCCATAATAGGAACAACGCCCGATGCGTTGGTGTAGATAGGAATGGCACTTAATGTCGCTAGGGGCACTGTCCACCATTGACCATTGGCGAGGTTTTGTTCAAACCATTGCGCGGGCACAAATCCATGTATAAATGCACCTAAACCAACGCCAATAATCACCCACTTCCAGATACGCTTCACAATGCTGCTCGTTTCATTTACTGCAAAGTCGTGGCGAGTCTTATAAGTCATCACTGCGACGTCAAGCTCAGGCGATGTGGTCTCTCCCGGATGCTCATCTTGTTGATACGCTTTCGCCAGAAACGGTTGTAGCCATCGATGGGCTCGACACATATCCAACACGTAACCCGCCAACACCCCTAATACCATACCGATCGCGACGTACATTAGCGTAAATTTAATGCCGAGGATGCTGCCGAGCATGATAACGACGACTTCATTGATAAGCGGTGACGTAATAAGAAACGCAATAGTGACACCAATCGGGATACGCGCTGAAACAAACCCCATAAACAGAGGAATAGAGCTACAAGAACAAAATGGGGTGACAGCGCCAAAAAACGAACCAAGTAAATACCCAACACCACGATGCTGCCCTTTTAAATAGTCACGTACTTTTTCTACACTTAGACTCGCACGTAGATAGGAGATGACATAGATAAGGCATACCAAAAGCACCAGTATTTTGCTGGTATCTTCAATAAAAAAATGGACTCCGGCCCCGAGAGGGACATCAGGTTTTAGTCCGAAAAGAGTGTACGTAAACCAATCCGATAATTTGGTGAACACTTCAAACATCGTTTTGCCTTCAAAATAGTCATCACTACAGACAACACGTTTGAATCTCCCAAAGGATACATTATTTCTCAGTTTTTCTTGGTGGGTTACGATCAGGGATATTACGACAGAAGATCGGTCGATTTATCGGGAGAAGGAAACATAGAATGTAGAACCATCAGAATATGACAAGACCAATCACCGCATTTACATTCATCCTCACTTAGCAAACTATCATTGCCTTTGAAAAAACATTGCCGTATAGTCGCCACGTTAATAATGTAAGAGGATGTTAATAACCGTGTCAATTACGCCGCCTTAACCGCTCCATCCCCCATAGCTCTCATTGCTAATCTAAGCACAATACTAATCTCTAGTATCTTGCTCACTCTTTGCGCTTGTTAATTATTTGCCTTTTTAGGCTACTTTTCCGCGCCAAAATTTTATCAAAAGAAGCACAAGATGCACTCCAGATCTTCCTCTGGTGCGTTTTCCTGTGCAAAAATTGAGAATTCAATGTTAAAAAACTTCAAACTTGATTGGATGTCTAACGTCCGTGGCGACTTACTCGCAGGCATCGTTGTTGCCCTAGCGTTAATCCCAGAAGCCATCGCTTTTTCCATTATTGCTGGTGTTGACCCTAAAATTGGGCTTTATGCTTCCTTTAGTATTTCCGTTGTTATCGCCTTTACCGGCGCGCGCTCTGGAATGATATCCGCAGCGACAGGGGCAATGGCCCTATTAATGGTGACGCTAGTCAAAGAACATGGCCTAGAGTACTTGCTTGCTGTCACTGTATTGACTGGCGTGCTGCAAATCGTGGCGGGTTATTTAAAACTCGGCAGCTTAATGCGCTTCGTCTCCCGCTCCGTGGTCACCGGTTTCGTGAATGCCTTGGCCATTTTGATTTTCATGGCTCAATTACCTGAGCTGACTCACGTCACCTGGCATGTCTACGCGATGACGGCCGCAGGTCTTGGTATTATTTACCTTTTCCCTTACGTGCCTATCATTGGCAAAGTCATTCCATCGCCGTTAATCTGTATTATCACCTTAACGGTGGTCACCATCGCTTTTGGTATTGATGTACGTACTGTCGGTGACATGGGCAACTTACCTGACACCTTGCCCATCTTCCTTTGGCCAGATGTCCCTCTAAATCTAGAAACATTATTGATTATCTTCCCATATGCGATCGCACTTTCTGTAGTCGGTTTGCTGGAATCAATGATGACCGCCACTATTGTCGATGATCTAACTGATACGAGCAGCGACAAGAATCAGGAATGTAAAGGCCAAGGCATTGCTAACATTTTTACTGGTTTCCTAGGCGGGATGGCCGGGTGTGCCATGATCGGTCAATCCATGATCAACATAAAATCAGGAGGGCGCGGACGGTTATCGACCCTATCAGCCGGTGTATTTTTATTAATCATGGTCGTTTTCCTCGGTCCATGGCTAAAACAAATCCCAATGGCAGCGCTTGTCGCCGTCATGATCATGGTCGCGATTGGCACCTTCTCATGGCGCTCAGTTACCGATCTAAAAAAACACCCCCTATCAACCAATATTGTTATGTTGTCGACAGTTTGTATTGTCGTTGCAACACATAATCTAGCCATTGGTGTTCTTGTCGGCGTATTACTCGCATCCTTGTTTTTTGCCAATAAAATCAGCCGAATGATGGTAATAAAAAATCATAAGACTGAAGATACAGTTCGAGAATATAAGGTTATTGGGCAAATATTTTTTGCTTCTTCCGATAAGTTTATTGAGTCCTTTGACTTTAAGGAAGTGATACAAACCGTCACCATCGATCTATCAGCCGCTCACTTTTGGGATGTCACCTCAGTATCGGCATTAGATAAGGTTGTCGTGAAGTTTCGCCGTGAAGGAACTCACGTCAATCTCATTGGTATGAATCAAGCCACCACGACTATCGTCGACAAATTTGGTGTGCACGATAAACCAGAAGAAATTGAAAAATTACTGGCTGGACATTAGAGGAGACAAAAATGAAAAACGTAATTGCTTGTATTAATGGAATTAGTCCTACTCTCTCGACCTGCAAAGCCAGCGCTTGGGTCGCGAAAACCATTGATGCACCACTAATTCTGTTTAACGCCATTGATAAAACGACACGCCCCGTTCCCAGCGAACTATCGGGGCAAATAGGCTTAGGCAGCCAAGAGGAACTGCTCGCAGAACTGGCGGAACTTGACGAAGCTCGCAGCAAGATAATGCTTAGACATAGCAATAAATTACTTGAAGATGCGACAGCATGGGCGTCCAATGAAGGTGTGGTTAATGTCAGTAAACTACAACGTCACGGCAGCCTCTTAGACAATCTCTTGGATCTAGAAGACGAGCTTCGAGTCCTTGTCATTGCTAAATCTGAGCAAGAGAATGAGAATGTTAGCGCCATCGGCTCTCAGCTCGAAAGCGTGATTCGCTCAATCAAAGCTCATATCTTAGTGGTCAGCAACAAATTTCAACGTCCAGATTCGTACCTTATTGCTTTTGACGGCAGTCCAATTAGTGAAAAGCTCATTGCAAAAGCCATCAGTACACCCTTGCTCAAAGGGCTAGATTGTCATTTAGTCATGGTTGATGATTCAGGCAAAAAAAGCGCGGCGTTTGAACAAGCGCTCAGCGAACTGCAACGAGTCGGGATTAACGTACAAGAGGCGATACTCGAAGGTCCCATCGAGCAAGCACTCCTTGATTATCAGCAACAACACCAGATCGGTATGATGGTAATGGGCGCTTACGGACATACTAAACTCAGGCAGTTTTTTGTTGGGAGCAATACAACGCAAGTACTCGCAAACAGTCGGGTGCCTTTGCTGCTAATTCGTTAGTTCATCGATGAGTTCAAGGGTTGGTTATGATGACGGTGATAGTTTTATGCTTCCCCGTCAGCATAACAACGACAGTTCGGTGACAAATACACAGACTCTTATCAATATAAACAAGCTAATCGAATGTACCGCTATCTATGAGCTACATGTATAAACAGCTAACATCACCAAAGATGAAAACTTAGTTTGTAACTTTGACGCGACGTATACCCCTTTAGTCGAGTTCTCCCCATTACGGGAAATCGCTATGATCTCAGCGTTACTATCAAGTACCCAAATCCTAAAAAACAACCAGAAACTCAGCCCTCTGGTTTTGATTACTATCTTTGTATTTCGCAGCGCTCTCCCGCTGCGTTTTTTTTATCACTCTTGTCTATCACTCGATACTGTTCTGTCCTCGTTACCCTCTAGGTATTGCACTCTTCTTACGTCGTACTACTCATTGAGGTAACACGAAGAATCTTAAACGACTCACAACCATTAAAAGTCGCAAACTGTTGTAGCTCTGCTTCTAATGCCGACATGAATGTATCCATTTTTCGTAATTTAGCTTCAACGAATAAATGACGAACTTCTAGCGTCATCGTGGTTCGATTGGCCTTACAATCCATCCTCGCCACCAGCTCACCATTCCACAACACGGGTAAACAGAAATAACCAAACTGTCTTTTTGCTTCTGGCACATAGCACTCGAGTAGATAATCAAAATCAAACAACGTTTTCGTTCGCTTTCGTTGAATCAATGCATTATCAAATGGCGACAGTATCGCCGCTTTCGAGCGTGAAAGTGGGTATTTTAGCCGCTCTAACGCCTCAGGAAACATCACGTACTGATCACCTTTGATGTTTACGCTGACCAACCTTCTGTCTTCAAGCATCTCGTTGATGACCGCATTTACGACTGGCTTTATTCCTTTCAACAGGTATGTCATTTCCGATAACCGTCCAACGCCATTCGCCGTTAGGTATTGGGTGAGTAAGAACTGGGCATACTCTCGGTCAGTCGGTACTCGAGTATCAATAGCTGAAGGAAGCACGCGCTCGGTAAGGTCATACACCTTATGAAAATTACGGCGCTCCGTAATCATTAAATCCCCCTGCATAAACAAGCATTCCAGTGCCCGCTTTGCCGGTTTAGTGCCCCAGCCTTTATTTTTATAACCACTGCCTTCAAAATCTTTTGCTAGCAATGGCCCCTCAGTTTTGATTCTGCTGTGAACTTGATCCATTAGCGCTACGTCACTTTGGTACCAATGACGTTGACTGCCATTCTTAAATGCCCGCTTACGAAATAGAGTGAATCGATAATCTTTCATTGGTAAGTATGCGGCCGCATGAGCCCAATACTCGAAAATTTTTCGCTCGTGGGTAAGCTGGTCTAGATGAGTAGGTTGATAGCCTCTATTTCGGGACCACAACGTATGATGGTGCGCACGTTGTACTACAGAGATCGTATCGATCTGAATATACCCGAGCTGCTCGATCACCGTCAGTGTGGCTTCACTTGCTTTGTTTTCTTTACGTGCTTTACTTCGCTGCGATTTTGCTGGTAATAACTGGGACAGGAGTACGAGTTTTTTTGCCTCTGACGGCGACAGTGTTTGTAAATTGGTCAATTGAGCTCCTCATACTGCTTTAGCTGGCGATGCATTATCCTTCGGCTAAACATCGCCCGGTCGTTAAGAAATGGACCCAATCATCTCTGTGTCGAGCATTGGCTGCTTTTGCCGCCTCACCAACATCATAAGGTACTTTATAAAATTCGGGCTGCCACGAGCCATCAAAGCTTTGAGCCATTACTGTATATGACGCCATCGCAGAATACGTTTCCATTCGATGTGGCAAAGGCGCATCGTCTTCATAAGCTGGCAGGCCCACACTTCCTGGGTTAATAACCATCTGCCCTGTTGAGAGTTGTACGCTCCGAGGTATATGAGTATGACCGCACAACACAATAGGTGCACTCACATGACCTAATAATTCAATAATATTTTTATCTTCTCTAACCTTGGCACACCCAGAACTGACCTCTTCAAGAAGATAGACCAGATCATCAGAAGGGGTACCATGGCAAGCATAAATATCATCATTAATGTGGCAGTCGAAAGGAAGTTGGCGCATCCACTCTAAGGGCTCTTCCCCCAGATCTTGCAAAATAAACTGCATGGTTGGGTTGAACTCTATTTCAGCGTGAGTAGCTTGGTAGATTTGCCTATCTTGATTACCGCAGATCGTGACGGCATTCAATGACTGCAAAAAGTCATAGGTGGCTCTCGGCGCGATGGGACCATATAGAATATCCCCCAAGTTGATAAAATCGCTCACGCCTTTTGATTTAGCATGAGCGACTACCGCCTTAAGAGCGTGTACATTACTATGGATATCCGACATGACGGCGATTTTTTTCAACACGTGATCCTTGTGTTAATAGACAATGTTAAAGGCAAGAGTTGTCGTTCGCTTAGCCTTCATCTGAATGACTAAATAGACGGCTCACTTTATGCCCACATGCAAAACTGACCACCGCAATGGTCACAAATGTCATCGCAGCATAAGCATATCCAACAAACGTTGAGACACCAAACCCCCACACAAAACTAAACACAAGTCCATGAAAAGCTTCAGGGATCCACTGATAGATAGAGAACTGCGAACCTTCTACAATAAAAAAGACACTCAAAAATAAAGCAATCAAGGCAAAAAGCGCACCAACAATATTATGACGATTCATAGTCACATGACACCCATTAAAATCTATATTTAGGCACACAGTCTACTCTCACAAAACCTATTGCTCAAAAACAACTTAACACGCGCAATAAATATTCTAGCAACGGCTTTGCCGTCAATCTGAACATCAATTGATGACAAAATACAATTAGCGCCATTAATCTCTTGGTTTGCACTCGTGAACCTGAGACAATCCCACTTGGAATTCCAATATCAACGGTTCATTATGAAACTTTTAGTTCGCAACCTCGCGCGCACAACCACTGAACATGAAATCCGTGTTCTATTTTCAGCTCATGGCTCGGTCGGTGAATGTACACTCGTACTTGACCAAGAAACGGGCCAATCGAAGGGCTTTGCATTTGTTGACATGCCGAATGACGACGAGGCGAAAGTAGCCATTTCTACTTTGAACCTGACTGACGTTGCTAAGAGCAAGATTCGAGTTAAGCGCGCTGAAGGTTAACTTTCACGCACGGTAAGCGAGCCTCGAAACACGCACCTCAAAGCACGTTAAAAAAGCCAGTCATTCACATGAACTGGCTTTTTTAATCGCCCATGGCAATTAAAATGAGGCATTTATGACGACAGTGTTTTCGTCATAAAGTAGCGCTCGCTAGTGGATATAGGGTGTTGACGTAAGGTCATTTCTACCTGATACCCATGACGCTCATAAAACGGCCTTGCTTGAAAACTAAATGTATCGAGAAGACTGGAGTGACAGTTATGCTCTAATGCAAACTGCTCAGCTTGGCGAAGTAACTCGCTACCAATACCCTGTCCTTTAGATTCACTATCTACCCACAGGAACTTGATACTCAGCCACTGCCCTAAGATCTCGCCAGTGAGTCCACCTGACTTTGTGCCGTCAGCGTAATAAGTGAAGCAAGCAAAATCGGTAAAAAACACCTCTCCTAGCTTTGATAAATTGTGTTGTATCACCCCGTCACGGATATCTTTCACATCTTGCGCGGATGGGTTAGTCGTGATCGTAATATCCATAAGTATTCCTTCTGCAACCAACTTGGCTGCCGCTTTAAAAACGTGAATCTCACTATACTGCACGTTTTTCTATGAACAAACTCAGGCACTATTATTTCAGCGAATTGTTTGGCGACCTATTCGGTGTTCGAAAGTGATATGCGATAAAAGATTCGCTAAAAATATACACCCTCTACCATGGCTGCAAACCAAGCTGCAAACAAAGCTCGTAATTAGTGATTTACTTATTTTTTATCTGCACACACTAGGATTTGCTTCGTCTTAGCATCCATCAAGCAATCGGTTGAGTTGCCCGACTTATCTGTCCGTTGAATTTCTACCATGGCGCCTGCACTTGTTACTAAGTGACGTGCCTCCAGAGGGGTATCTTTATGCTTAATGCTCGATGTTTTTAGAGTAGAAAGGGGCTTATTCACAGGCGAACTTGCTGCATACACGTCAATAAATGGTGTACTCACTATCAATACCGTCAGCATCCACACACTGTACTTTGATCGCCGACGCACAAATAAGCCGTTTTTCATGACGTGAAAGCAGAAGGCGTTACCTAATGATATAAGTAAATAACATCTCGATAAGTGAGATACTCGCAATAGAGGGGCTGGGCTGTGCGCAGCCCGATAACGTTCAAAGGTGTCAGACATAATTTCGCTCTGGGTTGCCGTTTGAAGTCCTTTAATCGTTTGTCTCCGTGACCAAACAGACCGTAACATTCTCTACCAATAAAGCAAAAACACGAACTATCGATAAATAGCATACGTACCCGTCATAAAGGCTTGACGATTTATTCTGAAACCCTACGGTGGACACCTTTGTGCTAACTAAAAAGACGGTCAACATTGGATTGATTTTGGTAATCAGCACGCTCTATTATGGTTCTCACAAGCAGCACGGTATTCATCAAAATTCCACATGCTATGTTTAACTGACACTGCGTCTTAAGGTGTTGAAAAAACTATCCTTATACAGGCTCAAACAAACGTCGTGATGATGGTAGAGGCTCACCAACCTTTATTCGCTCAGCATCGATAAGTAGGTAGCCTTTACCTCCAGCCGCATTTTCTATACGCGTGATAACAACTTGCCCTTTAAACCCAATACCCACCAAGCGAGCAATAAGTTGCTCAGGGGCTTGTTCAAATACCACACTCAGAAAAGGTAAGTGCTCATCAGACACGGTCCCTGTCTGATTAAAAATATCCATCGCCTTCGCTAGGTGTTCACTATCAGTAAATTCGATAATTTCGACAATCTGTTCAAACAACATTCGCTTTCAATTCCATTTTATTCAAATAGTTACGTTATAGTCATAGATGGTAACCCATTATGCACATAAGGTTAAATGCATTACGGAAATATACTCGAGCGACACTTACAAACCCTACGCTCGTTATAAAACACTCCGCCTTACAACGCCTTCACTCTACTACCACCATTATCAATATTTTCTAAAAACTGATTCATTAATAGTGATTATTATCAATTTTTTTTCCTTTGCTACACTGCGCCGGTCAACTCAACATCTAGCTTAGGAACACTTATGCATTACGAAGGTAAAATTTATCGTCCTTGGATCGAAGCAGAGAGTATTCTCATCCAAACCACACTCGGATGTAGCAATAACCAATGCACCTTCTGCACGATGTTTGACGATAAAAGATTTAAAGTTCGCGATATTAAGGACATTTTTCTTGATATTGAAGAAGCCAGAACCCTCTACCCATACGTTGAATCCATCTTTCTGATCGACGGGAACGTCATGGCGATCAGAACCGAAATGCTGATTGCTATCCTTGATAAGATCAAAACAACGTTTCCAGAGATTAAAAACATTTCGTTATATTCAGGATTTAACGACTTTCGCCGCAAAAGTTTATCGGAATTAAAAGAAATTCATTCTGCTGGCTTAACAATGGCTTACTCAGGGCTAGAATCTGGAGACCCAACCGTATTGAAGCGCATCAAAAAGAAGATGACGCGTGAACATGCAATTGAAGGTATGGCGCTGGCCAGAGACGCTAACATCAAAGTACTTGCTTCATTTATCTTTGGATTAGGCGGTAAAGAACGCTCAGTAGAACACGCTGTAAATACGACAAGCTTGCTGAATATTATGCAGCCAGATGCCATCGCTCCCATGGCCTTAGCCATACAACCTGGATCTGAGCTTGAAAGAGAAGTCGCGCGTGGTGAGTTTACTTTGCCGACGCCTTTACAAATTCTAGAAGAAGAAAAATATCTACTAGAAAACATGAATGGGTTTGATTGTTATTATTGGGGTGACCACGGCAACAATATCTCCCCCATGCGTGGCATGTTGCCGGCGGCACGTGATACCTTTCTAGGTCGCATCAATCAGAATATTGCGATGAATCCTATCACCAAAGAAAATGTCATTCAGTCCTTTGCCTGGTAGCGGATGGTTACATTAGCAACCCACCTGCCAGATAACCGATATCACTAGCTTATCGATAATGAGTAAAAATAAAAGCCCCGAACAGGTCAATGAACGGGGCTAGGTTTTTCTTTTATTTCTTACCGTTAGTGCTTAGTTGCTCAACCGCACTTTCCACATCACTATTTATACCAATAACCAGACAAATCGGCATTTGAGGACGTTACATACAAGACATCCCCTTGTTGATTTAATGTATGACCTTCCACCATACTCATTGTCGCTTTCGCAAAGCACGTGCCAGCTTGAAATTGGATCTCGGTTCCACTCATTACACTGGCTTCTTGCGTGCAGTGGCCTAATTCCAAATGAATAACTTCTGCATTACGGCTCAGTGTCATCACTGAGCCTAAACGGTTCTCAAAATGGCCATCTAAATCAGCAATCGTGATAGCATCGACATCCAATGCACGACCCGTCATGGTTACCTCCGCCCCCGCCACGCGGCAGAGCTGCGTGTCATCCGTTAGTGAACACGACGTTTCAAGCTCTGAAAATGTCACTTCGCCGGTTTGCTGATTATAAACACCCAGTGTCAACTGCGATGCTTCATTATCTAATACCTTTTCGAGATAAAACTGACCGTCATTGACCGTTAATTGATAACCGACCGCGGAACCATCAACCAGCTGAGTCCCCACATATTGTCCTCGATACTGCTCAACAAAGTCACTCTGGGAAGTCACATCAGATCCCGTATCGGTATCATCACATGCAGACAACAGAGCGAGCGAAGAAAACGCCAATAATAAACGATACATAGTGCCTCCTACAGGTCACGAAGTTGGTAGCGAGTCCATTCTGACTTTGCAGTGGTCGCCTGAACATTCGCTTCA
This sequence comes from Vibrio sp. 10N.261.51.F12, assembly GCF_041471725.1. Lineage (NCBI taxonomy): Bacteria > Pseudomonadati > Pseudomonadota > Gammaproteobacteria > Vibrionales > Vibrionaceae > Vibrio > Vibrio sp. 10N.261.51.F12. The sequence goes on from NZ_JBFROV010000012.1 coordinate 169,331, forward strand.
ATCGTTGATATCGTCACATAGCCTTTCGAGACGGCCACCCCTTCACTATTTTCCGCTTGGTCTGGGTAATTTTGGTCTAGGTCAATGACCACACCGCCTTTATCACGATACATGTCTTTCGCCATCGCCAGCGCTTCCTCTTTTGTCATACCAGGGACATTGGCCATAATTTCTTCCGCGACCAATTCCATTGCCATCACGTTGTCAGCCATGTCCCCTGCAAATTTGAGTACTAAGCCGCCATTACCTGGGTTCCAGCCTACTTGCGTGTGTTTAAACCCAAGATGATTTTGTGGATCCGCCGGTGTATTAACATTCAGTCCGGTATAACGAGGCAATAACGGCGCCCCTTCTTTTTGTTTTGCCACCAGCTCGGCTAGCAGTTGCACAACAATTTCAGCCACATAAGGTGCCTTTGTCGCATCACCATCGGCCGCACTAACCGCAATGGCGGGAATGCCTTTAGCAATGGACACATTGGCGGCACCCAACGTACCCGAGTTGTTCGTTAGGTAACCTAAATTATTCCCTTCATTTGGACCTGATATGACAACATCAGGGGCTTTTCCCCATTTTTCTTGAGCGTAAACATCGATGCCATACAGAGCAGCCATCGTCGGTGTCCCCTCAACAAATTGATCGTAGGCAACGCTTTCGTCAGTATCACCAACACAGACTTGATTGTCCGCCAACTTACTGCGATCAACATTCACCGCTTCAAAGAAGTGTACCGCGCCACCTTTACCACTTTGCCCTGTGCATGGCGCAGCCATGATCACATCGTGACCGGCGCTTTGCAGTTTTTCATGCAGTACTTGAATATTCTCAGTTGCCCAACTGTCATCATTCGTTAGAACAATATTAAGAGCCTGAGCGCTGAATGTACTGGCAAGGCCAATGGCAAGAGAGAGTGTCGCTAACTTGGTGTTCATCATGATTCCTTTCAAATGGGATTAATGTCGCCACCCAAGTTAGGAAAAAGATGTGACAGTTACGTTTCAACCATCACTCTAACCAGTTATAGATATCTCTAACTCATATCAATCTGTTTTATAAGCGATTTATTTATGACGAGTTGATATTGATATCGTCCTGTTTTGGCGTGCCTAGTTTTACAAAACAAAAAATCTTTCGCCTTATGACCCAATGCGTTGGTCAATTCATCTTTAATTTTGTTTCGATTTTGATCGAGCGTTTTTGCTCTCAGCCCAAAATGTTCGAGATCGTTTATTGCTCGAGCATGACCACCATAACCTCGCATTAATTGCGCCAGTTCTTGGCCTGCCTGTTTATCGGGTTGGTGCATTGAAGGATTCACATACGGCGGTAACCCCTCCAGCTGCCGCTTGGCGTACCACAAGTAGTAAAAGAAAGGCGTTTTGGGCATGACAACACGCCCTCCCCCTATCACAATACTTTGTGTTGCTAGCTCAAAGAGCAGTTCTTCCTCGTTATCACAGATTGGTAAATGGTCAGTGTCATGTCGCATTGCTCGAGTGATGGTGTTCTTGGGAGGAATATCTGAGCTGGGCTCATCGATGGCTGGGGTCTCCAAAATACTTTCAACATCAGACGCCACTTTCGTCTCAACTCGAGCTGGCGCGGTGATTATCTCGGCTGATAATGCTGAATCACTGCGCAAAAATAGAAAACCAACAGTCATCATCGATATTGGATTGACGATAAGCAGTGGTGCTAGCCCCCACCAATGCCATGTCATCTTTAACGACCATTGAATTGCATACAAACGCTGGTCAAACATGAAACGGACATCGGCAAATTGACCGGCCTCCTCCTGTGTTAGAGATATCTCTAACACCTTTATCGTATTGACTATTTGCCCAATGAGGCCATTGTGCAGTGTGAGGCCCTCAATGAATGTCTTTATGTTCGCACTACTGCTTAACACTAATGCATGAGCGTCTACGCTATTGACTGAGGCTTGCTGTAATAATTCAGGTAATCGATGCGTTAGCATCCGCGCGATAGCGCTCTCAAGTAAATAGTGTAAGAAGAAGAAAGATAAGGGAATCGAAGCGACAATCAGCAGTACCTGGACGCACAAACCAACATCATGCCTCCTAAGCGCGGATGTCGATGGTGAAAACCACGTAGAAAAAATTAACATTGTTCGCCTTTTCTTAAGTCAGAGATCTCAAAAAGCGGCGAATACTCTTCCAAACTCAACGTTAATTCCTTAAGAAAATACGACTGGACTCGACAAGAAAGTGACGGTTCTACGTTGTTCGCAATAAAAAAACTGCCCAACGAGGGCATCGTTTTTAATAGTATTCGCTTGTTCTCTGGCCACTTTGAAAGTTGTGGCTCTATCCCCAAACCAGGAATAAAGTCGACCTCTTGCTGCTCAAAAGCACGAAGCATTTGCTCTCTGTTGCTAAACCAACGTATGCGCTCTTTGTCAAAAGTAACACCATGCTGCTTTAACGTGATAAGGGGAATAAGGTGCCCAGACTGACTTTTGTTATCACGTAATAATCCTATTGTGCGCTTGTAAAAAACGCTGCTAGACAAAGCCGCTATGGTCATTTGTCCATAAAAGTACACTGAATATTTGGGGTACGAGACGATTTCTCGATACAGGGTAAGGTAGTCGGGGACGAGCCCATTAAATTCCCGATGCCGCGTCATGATAAGCTCATATTGCTGACCCAGCATCTCATCAGCAGACAATTGTTGACGAGGTTTCCAAGACACAACAACATGACTATATTGGCTATTTTTTAATAGCCTATTACAGAAATTATCTGCCAGTTGCTGGGCATTCCAATCGGTGGGAATATAGATTCTAAATGACGCACTCCCTTGCGCTTCATCAACCGAACACCGAGCTTGTGAAAAAATAGGGGCATCTGAAACACTGATTTTTGGCAATGCTATATAAACATAGATCGCCGTTAACGCCACAAACACTGAGAGCAAGACAAATTGTTTTCTAATTTTAAATGACATAGTACTCCTTCACTACGCCACCTAAAATAATCGTTAAATATGACAGAAACATGAACTTCTGTAAGCAATTATGACACTTCGAAGCGCCCTACAAGCTGGTCGAGCCTTGAGATCGCATTTTGCATTAATGCGGTTCGGCGTGCCAATTGTTGTGATTGTCCCTGAAGTGAGTCTGTCGAGTGAGCGGCTTTTTCAGCGGTTGTCGCATTGCTCGCACTCATGCTGGCCAGATCAGTAATCACTTCAAAGAGTGAGTTCACAGAGCTCTGAAGGTGATCATTTTTTTGGGAAGCGTCAACAATTTGGGAGCGACTCTCTACATTCGATATGCCTTGTCGCATCGTTCCTACGGCTTTTTCTGACTGCTGACGCAACTTATCCATCAACTGCCCAATATCTTGTGCCGCATGGGCGGTTCTGTTCGCTAACACTCGAACCTCATCCGCCACAACAGAAAACCCTCGACCATGCTCTCCCGCTCGCGCCGCTTCAATCGCCGCATTTAACGCCAGTAAATTGGTTTGTGCCGTAATATCCGTAATAAGGGTGACGATATCGCCAATCTTTTCCATTTCAGTATTCACATCGTTCACACTAATCGCCGACGATTGGACTATCGATTTAATGGACTCGGCGTTGTCTCTGGCTTTCTCATATTCATTTTGCGCATGTTCAACCGAGTCTTGCATCAGACCGTGCATTTCGTGCGCATTATCATTGGCAGATTGTATTTCATGCCCTTGCTTGCCCGATAAATCAAGTAGTTGAGCAATAGAATGTGCCGTTTCATCACTTGAATTCGACAATCGCTGACTGCAACGAAACATCGACTCGGAGACCTTATTCACCTCGCGACTGGCATAAACGAGCTCCGATACCACAGTCTCAAGGTTATCAATGAAACTGTTGGTCCAACGCCCTAGATCTCCGGTCTCATCTGATTTAAATTTTGTCGCATCAAGCCGCTGCGTTAAATTACCATCCCCTTCCGCCAATACCTTCATCACACCGGTCATCTGCTCTAAGCTTCTTGCCAATGGTTTGGCGGTCAACTGTTGAAACAATACTGTCATCAACATTGCAAACACCAAAGAAACACCGGCACTCAGCGCTGCAGACCAAGACAAGAAGTGTTGAAGTATTAAAGGCAGCGAAGTGATAAGAAGTGCAGACATAAAGAACCGAGACGTTAGTCGTCTGGAAAGCGAACGATGTCGATGCACTTCTTCTAAGTCAGACTCACACATCATTCCCCACCTATCGGGAGAGCCCGGTAGCGTAAACGTCACGCCTTTTCCTATCACCGGGATATGTCGGTAATCGGAATACCCCGGATACGCCACATACACATTACTACCATGCCGAATCGTTTCTCTCACTCCAGGATGAAGCTGGTTGGTTGCGGGGTCATTAAACATGACTTCGAATTCAGTATGGTGCTTGATTTTCACCATCCCCCAGTCCGTCGAAATGCCTTGTTTCAGGTTCTCTCCGTGAGAAAAGGTATTATCTTCAAATCGTGAACGAGAAAGTGCCGTGCCCTGAGGAATAGAGGTATCGAATTTGGCATCAACCATAAAAAGATAATTATCACCCGATTCACTGTAAATATGCCCAGCTTCACGTTGGATTATGTCACCGAGCACGTCGTTCGGTACTCGGCCACATAATATACGTTGTTCACCATCATTGGTCAGTAAAGGCTGGTAGAACATGAGCGTAACCGCGTCATGAAACTTAGACGATGAGGGACCTATCTTCAGTGTTAAGGCGTCCACATATGGACCATGTAAAAAGTTTTTTTGTCGACCTAATTCCAGCGCTTTTCTTTCGGTAACGCGGGTATTTATATGTGCTCGATACGTTGAGTGACTAACACTATCTGCCGCATCAACAATAAAAAGCTCGGAAAAGTCTCGACCACGTTCCAGCAATAACCCCAACGCTTCTGAATATTCATCCTCTGGTTTTGAAGACAGATAAAAAGCCGCATCCTCTAGAAAACGCCACTGGTTCTTCGCCCACGTAGTGAGAAGCTTCACCCGCGTCTCAGCAATACTTTCAAACGTCTTTTCTAATTCACCAATTCGATTCCGGTTCGCAAAACACGATGCCTTCATTGCTATTTTTCCGGCTTGTCCAAACCACGGTAACCAATGCTTTTCTGAATGAGTCAGATCCATCTCAAATCCTTTTGATTCTATTTTATTGATTACATAGCAATTTTTATACCTGTTCATAAAAATAGAGAATAACTAGAAAAGAGAGGTGGTCTAAGTCATTAACGGCATAACGACGGTTACACGGAGGAGAATTGCACCAAAGTAGTTCATATAGGGCACCATTCTGTCATTGTCGATGATACCACTCGTCAGGCTTTGTTTCCTAATTGGATCTCAGATAGAAACTGCCAATATGGATGATTATTAGGCTATTTCTATCGTTTTAGGCATACCTAACCCTGTGAGCTTATTCAACGCTTTAATCATGGCGTAGGTTTCACCAACCTGAGCATTATAGTTTCTTAAACTTAATCGCCCACCAA